>CAKZUF010000055.1 GCA_937921685.1 uncultured archaeon | reverse complement strand
CAAGCAGCTCGCCACCATCGACTCCCTCACCGGCGGCAGGCTAATCGTGGGACTGGGAGTAGGATGGAACCGGCAGGAGTTCAGAAACCTCGGAGCAAACTTCAAGAAACGCGGCAGGATCGAGGAGGAATCAATCAAGCTTATGAGGACCCTGTGGAGCAGTGAGAGGCCTGTCTTCGCGGGGGAGTTCTGCAGAGTTGAAGATGCGGTCTTCGAGCCGCTGCCGGCTCAGCCGGGAGGGCCGCCGATCTGGCTTGGCGGGAATAGCAGGATCGCGCTTGAGCGGGCCTTGAGGCTTGCAGACGGATGGGTTCTGAGCCACGCAAGACCACGCGGCCCAGAACCCACCATCTGAGGGGGAGGTTGGTTGGGCGGCTGTCTTCTATTTTGTCTTTGTTGTTTTCCTCCCCTTCAGACGGGGGTCCTGGGCCGCGTGACCCTGCGCGGCTCTTGGGCCCGTGCAGGAGCCATTCATGGGCTCTTAGTGCGCGGGCCCCAGACGGGGTGAACCCTCCCGCCCCACATGGTGTGGGGCGGCGCAAAGACCCCCAAAGGGAGGTGGCGGCTACTCCGCCGCCAATATCTTCTGTAGTTTCTCCAGCTTCTTCTCAGCCTTCGGCCTCCTCGTCATAATGGTTTCGAAAATCGGCTCGGTTTCCAGAATCCTCATCACCAGGTGTCTTGGTAGTTCTCTGGCTCTTCTGTAAATGTTGACGACTGCGACGACATCCCTGTCAGCCGTCATGTTGCAACCGCTACACTTCACCAACCTGCCCTCATGGGGAGATATTCTCCCAGAGCAGAGAGGGCAGATCCTAGAAGTGTTGGATGGGTTGACATATATTGTTGGCAATCCTCGCCACTTCAGCTTGTATTCAAGCATATTCTGGAAAGCCCTCACACCCCACTTTGATAACTTTCTATTCTCTTCACTAGACCTGTTTAAAATTCTCGTCTTTATCATACGGAGATCCTCCATAATCACTCCACACCCCACCAGCTCCTTGACTATCCTTGATGTCAATTGGTGCAGAAAGTTGTTTGCTCTATCCTTCTCCCTTCTTCGATATTTCTCGAGAATTCTCTCAGACCTCTTTGGAGCAGTTGTCTTTAGACTTTGTAACACCCTCCTCTTCTCCTCGTATACATTGTGTATTTTCTGCAGTTCACCCACCCCATATCTCTTCACAACCACATCATCGCCATCAACGACAACCATTATAATGTTTCCCAAGTTTATGTCTATGGCCGCCCATCTACACGCCTTTAGCTCGACATCTTTCTTAAAACATATGGCCAGCTCTTTCTCATTCAAGATAAGCCCTCCAACTCTGTCGAAAACCTTCGGAAGCCAAGGATAATCATCGAGATTCACGTCAAGATACCTCTTGCCTGGCTCTATGCTTATTCTCAGCACACCATCTCTGAGGCTGAAAAGCGTATTCTTTATGTATACTGTCCTCTTTGTGATCATCGGTCTCTTCTCAGCCAATCCCCTGTTATACCTAGTTATCCACGCCTTGACAAGACCCATAACAGAATTTATTGCCGCGTCAACGTAATGCTTTGAGAACTTCCACCCAGTCAGCAACTCATCCCTCAACCTCTTCCTATCAATATTGTCGAACCGCAGATGCACCTTCCCGTTCACCGACGTCCTGACATGTGAGAGAATAACGTCTAAGGCCCTCCTCTTAGCCTCAAAGTAGGCATCGATAAGATCTCTTGGAATATCAGAATCTCTCAGAGGTATTCGCCGACATTTAATAGCCACCTCCAGCAGCCCCCGGCTTTGTCGGGCGGGGTGGGCTGCAGGCCCCCGATGCTTCTGGTCCAATATCAGCTGTATGGGACGGGCCATACGCAAACGTAATACGCTAAGCATAGGCCGGCCAATAAACCTTAAGACACCTCGGTGAAAGTATGTTGAGGGGCTGATAATAGGCCTGCACTTGGTGTGGGAAGATGATGGCGGAGGCAACAAATCCTGGCAAGCCGTGCCCGATTATATTTCTGGGCGGTATTGCATGGCTTGTGGAGGTGGTAGGCCGTGAGGAGTAAAAAAATGCTATCTAATCGAGAATAATGCGCAGACGGTCTATGCCTTCAGCTCTATCTCCGAGATGAGGAGGTGAGCTAAGAAAAACGGATTTAAGATTAAAAGATCACCCTTCGAAGACGACTGGTATTACACGGAAAGCTACGTGGTTTTGCCGACAGGGGAGCTGGACTAGTCAGCCATATTCGGGATATCAATCCACACCCCTCTACAGGCAACCTTAAGACCTATTCCAAATATATTCTCCAATGTAGATCCTCTTCGCATGCAGGGTCAGGTTGGGCTTGACTCGTTTTATATTCTCGGCTAGGCTGACGGTCGAGCTAGGTGGCAGGGGGCCTAAGGAGTATACCTCGCCTCTGGGAGACAGACGTTTCATAGTGGGTGGAAACGCCGGCCAAGTTGCGGAGCAGCTGTCGGCATATCTGCGAAGCGGTGCGAGCCATCTCGTCCTATATCTGGGAGACCTCCCCGCAAAAGCCTACATCGATAATATGAAAAGACTCGTGAGCGAGGTAGCTCCCTCCATCTCAGGCGGCTGAGAGGAATACCTATTCGAGGATGTAGGTTGGCTGCGACTTTATCACCCGAGTAGTAACCAGAACGTTCACCTCTCTCACACCTCTAACCCGCTTAACCTTATCAACCAGGTTCTGAAGACTGGCTAGGTCCCGGGCAAATGCCACCGCAATCAAGTCATACTCGCCGCTAAACTGATAGATGTTTAGTATCTCCTTCCAATCCTTCAGCTCGTCTATAGCATCCTCCCTGTGGGCAGGGTCCAGCTTTATCATGAAGGCGGCCGAGACGTTGAGCCCAATCCTCCTCGGATCAACTATCGCGACGAACCCTCTGATAACCCCTCTCTCCAGTAGTCGTTTGATTCTAAACCGGACTGTGTTCTCGGGCATCCCAACCTTCTCAGCTATTATTGAGGCTGGCATCCGCGCATCAGTCTGTAGGAGCCGTATTATTGCTAGGTCCTTCTCATCAAGCTCAGCCATGGTCTGCCTGCGATTCTCCTAGTCCAAGCCTCCGCTTAAGCATTTTAACGACTAGGACGCTGAAGAAGATTGCAGTTGCCACGCCTGCTATTGCTCCGCCAGAGCTTATTGAGAAGTAGTATGAGAGGTAGAGGCCGATTATGGCCGAGGATACGCCTACGAGCATGGATACCCCGATCATCTGAGTGATGTTGCGGGAGATTATCTGGGCTGTGGCGCCGGGTGTTACGAGGAGGGTTATGACGAGGATTATCCCGACGGTGTTAAGGGCGCTGACGATGGCCAGCGAGAGCAGAATCATGAGGACATAGTGTAGAAGGGTTGTCGGTATCCCTATCACCCTGCTGAATATGGGGTCGAAGGTGTAGGCTACTATCTCCTTCAGCAGCATTCCTACTGACAGGACGACTAGGCCGCCGATGGCCGCTGATAGAAGCATGTCGTTGAGTGAGACTCCAATAGGGTTGCCGAATAGTACGTGGAAGACGTCTACGGTGGGCCGCATCCAGCTCAGCAGGATCAAGCCAGTGGCGAAGGCACCCGTCATAACCACGCCTATCGCAGTGTCATTCCTGATACGTGCCCTAGACTCTACAAGGCCTATCAGGGCCGATGAGCCGACCCCGGCTATAAGTGCGCCAACGACGTACGGTATCTCGAGGACGAGGGCTATGGCGATCCCCGGTAGGACCGAGTGTGAGATCGCATCTCCGAGGAGCGCCCACCCACGCAGGACTACGAAGCTGCTGAGGATTGAGCAGGTGACGGCCACCGTTATTGAGGTGGCTAGCGCAATCCTCATGAACTCATACCCCATAGGCTCGGCCAGCAACTCAAGCATGCCTACTTCCAGCCCGCCACCCTCTCCAAGTCATCTAAGTGTAATGCTATGGTTGAGCCGCCGTAAGTATTAGCAAGGTTCTCAGATGTGAGCACCTCCTTGGGCGGGCCAAAGGCGACCAGCCCGTTTCTAATAAGAGCCACATAATCAAATATCTCTAGCGTCGCGCTGATGTCGTGTGTAGCCATTACAATCGTCTTTCCCTGATCCCTAAGCGTCTTCAGAATCTCTAGGAGTACGTTCTCAGAAGGCGCGTCTAGGCCCGCTATCGGCTCATCCAGCAGGTAGACCTCACCCCCTTGGCAGATGGCGCGGGCTAGGAAGGCCCTCTGTTGCTGGCCGCCCGAGAGTTCTGAGATCTTCCGTGACGCGAGGTCTTCAAGCATCACGAGTCTCAAGGCGGCGTCAACCCGGCTGTCATGACTGTCGAGCCACCTGAATAACCCCCGTCTCCTTACGTTACCCATGGCCACAAGCTCCCTCACAGTAAGCGGATACTCCCAGTAGACCTCCTCTCTCTGCGGCGTATAGGCGACTAGGCCGCGGGTCTTAAATGGGTCTTTCCCAAGTACCCTCACCTGCCCTGACGTTGGCCTGACTAGACCGGCAAGCATCTTGAGGATGCTTGTCTTGCCAGCTCCGTTCGGCCCTATCAGTGCGATCATCTTCCCGGCCTCGGACCTGAATGTAACATCGCGCAGCGCGACAACCTCGTCATATCTAAGCGTAGCCGACTCAAGCTCTATCGAATACATCAGCACCACCTTGACAGCTCCCTAACAATCGTCTCTACGTTATACCTCATCATCGAGATATAGCTGTCTAGTCCCAGCTCCGCCGGGCCTAGTGAATCGGTATAGAGCCTGCCAGCGACCCTGCCGTTGAGGCGTGAGGCAAAAGCCTCCATTACCCTCGGACTCATGGTTGACTCCACGAAGAAGACGCACAACCCGCTTCCCTCAACCCTCTTCTGTGCGCGCGCCACGTCGAGTGGTGAGGGTTCAAGCTCGGTTATCATCGAGTAAAAGTACCCGACAATCTTGAAGCCGTACGCCCTCGCAAAGTACTGGAAGGCGTTCTCCTGTGTGAAGAGGAGTCTCCGGGAGGGCTCAATCTTCGCGACCTCCTCTCTTATCCAGGCGTCAAGCCTCCTCAGCTCCTCAATGTATTTTGAGGCCCGCTCCCTATACCCTTGGGCGCCGGCTGGGTCCACTTCGATGAAAGCATCCCTAATCCGCTCCACATACCGTATAGCCAGCCCCACATCCATCCACATGTGGGGGTCCACCTTACCTGCATAAGGCCCGTCAGGCACCAGAAGCGCAAGCCCCTCAAGCCCCTCGGTAACCCTCACTACCTTTGCCTTCGAAGAAGCCGTGACTAGTCTCAGGACCCAAGCATCAACTGCGAAGCCGTTATAGAAAATGATGTCCGCCTCCTCCGCCTTAGCCATGTCCCGCGGCGTGGGCTCAAAGGTGTGCGGATCCCTGCCAGGCATAACCATGTACTCTACCCGCCACTCCGGACCCGCCACGTTCCTAGCCATGTCCCAGATTATCGTAGTGGTGGCGAGGGCTACTCGTCCCCCACCACTAGGCCCACTACTTGCTCCCATGTAGGGTGTGAGGAGTGGTGTGAGAAGGATGATAAATGCGGCTAGATACGTCAGCATGTAGGTGCCTTTAGTCATTATAAATGCACCTCTCGCAAATACGCCAGTTCAACCACTACTGAACACTAAATAGACGTGGCCCTTAATTAACTTAGACGGACTACCTCGCTGCCTCAGTTTAGTCCTCACATGCGATTAAACGTCTACAAGAATTGTTTATGATAGACCACGTTTAAAAACCCGTTCCGCCCATCTATGGCTTAAAATGAGCACGATCGCAGAGGGTCTTGTAAAAAGCCTTCACCACATAACCCTAGTCACGACCAGTGAGCCGGTCAACAGGCGTTTCTACACCGAGGTGCTTGGGCTCAGGCGAGTCAAGCTATCAGTGAACCAAGACGACTTCTTCCACCGGCATCTATTCTACGGAGACGAGAATGGGTCAAGCGGCTCAGTAATAACGTTCTTCGAATGGCCGCACCTCGTCAGCGGCCATGTAGGGCTTGGAGCGCCTCACCACATAGCCTACTCTGTCAAGGACATAGAGGCGCTTCAGAAATGGGCGGCGTGGCTTAGGGGTAATGGAATACAGGTGAGCGGGCCCCATATCATGGGCGACAGGGTCTCAATATACTTCAGGGACCCTGATGGCTCTCTGCTCGAACTCGCATCCAAGCTGGATGAACGAATAGACATCGCGGCTTTGAGAGAGATGTTCGCCGAGGAGGTAGAGGCTGGCAAGATCACTCAGAACATGCGCCTCTCACTGATGGATCACGCTTCACCGCTTGCCACAGATGCCGCAAAGCTGGAGCGATTCCTCTCCAAGACCCTCGGGCTCAGGAGGATAGCTAGGAGGGAGAACCCTCACGACCGCCAGGCCGTGATCCTGGGATTCGGCGACGAAGACCACGACTTCCTCAGATATATTCTGAAACCATCCATCCGCATAGGCTTCGTAGGCATAGGCAGCATACACCACATAGCGGTTAAGGTTGAGAGTGATGAGGATCAGAAGAAAATAATGCAGACCCTAGACTCGATTGGCATTAGACACTCGGGGATAATCGACCGGTTCTGGTTCAAGTCGCTCTACTTCAGAGACCCGTTTGGAAACCTATTAGAAGTCGCCACGGCCGGGCCGGGATATGCTGTAGACGAGGCGCCGGAGTCTCTCGGCTCTAGACTGGTCCTTCCTCCTTGGCTCGAGTCTGAGAGGAGAAGAATTGAAGAGGCCCTCCGGCTCTTGGATGAGCAGTATCCTACGCGTTGGCCCCCAATATACAGGCCAGCACCCGAGAAGCCCGAACAGGTGGAGTAGCCGCTACACCTAGCCGGCCTTCACAAGGACAGCATTGATCTGGACAATATCATCACTTATCACATTCCCCCTAACTGTGACCCTCTTCCTCAACCCCTCAACCGGCCTCCTATTCCTATCCTTCTTCCTCTTTGACGGCGGTTTTCGCCTAGCGTGGAACCCAATGCCCCGCGTAAGGATTACGCGGGTGAGCCTCGCGCCGCTGACATCCGGCCTCATTGGAATGCCCGCCTTGTCCGAGCCGCCGGTAATCTTAATCCTCCCACTGCCAAGGCCCAGCGCTGAGGCGTCAACCTCATCGCCAATCCTCTTCCCCCTCAACAAGCTCATCTGCTGAGGTGTCAAGGGAATAGTCTTAGCCGTGCCATCCTCCGGGTTTGAGAGGACCAGCCTAGGACCTGCAGCCTTCTCCGACAAAGCCTTCCCCTAACCCTTGAGGACATCATGCTCAATTAATTAATCTGACTGTTGTCGGATAGTTGACTTTTTATAACTATCCGTTCCCCCTTAGCTATCGCTTCATTGAGGGCTTTCGCCGCCAACGGTAAAGGACGGCACATCGGGAGTTTTGCAGCTATGTTCCAAGCGGCAACTAAATGTCTATCCGCTTGGAAGTTACACTTTCTACATTTAAAGATATGCCCATTCGGCTTACTCAATTCGCCACATATCGGGCATAACCTAGAAGTGTTCTTTGCATCAACAATTTCTGGTTTGAAACCTTTTTCCATCGCTTTATAGAGGATGTAGGATTGGATTTTCCTAAATGGTAGGCTGTGAAGTCTCCTATTCATCTTCTTTCCATAACGGATCCTCTCTCTAATATAGCTTAGGTTCTCCATGACTGGTTTAACATTTTCTTCGGCTGCAATTCTGGCTATAATCTTTGATGCTTTATGAAGCACATTGTTGATTCTCCGTCTCTCTCTTCCAGAGTACTTTGCTAATAGTCTAGCCTTTGTCCATCCTGATGTCTTGGTCTGGATGTTCCTTCTCTTCTTGAAGTACCTATCCCTAATGTACTTCGCCTCGCTTATATCTATCTTAATGAACCTCACTTTATCTGGCTTAACTGTGACAAGGTCTATACTCTTTTCATTGATGTCAACGCCCAAGACACCTTCAGCTTCTCTCTCTTCAACAGTCTTCCTGAAAGTTACGTGTAAAAAGAAGACATCGCCTCTTTTTACAAGTCTTGAGCTTTTAACTTGCCAATCTATAAATTTGCTAGAATGCTCAGCTTTAAATGGTATCGTGATGTTCCCACTATGACTAGCTAGTTTTAAGCTTCCCCAACAGAACCAGAATAGATGCGTATCGTCTAAGAGGACGGCATTCAGGTCTTTAACTCTTGGAAGACTAACGTTCGCCCTTTTCCTGACTAGCCTCCTGTACGATTTGAACATCGCTAAGGCCTGCGTTATAGCCGTGTAAATGTAATGTGAGGGATAATGGGGGAATTTGGCTCTCAGCTCTCTATAGGCTATTTCATGCAATCTCTTCCTAGAAGTTATATTCGCCTCAACAGCTTTATCTAGGCACTCTTTAACCATGCACTTATAGGCTTCGAAAAGCTCTTTCAGTAATGCCTTTTGCTCTCTAGTAGGCTCGAGTTTAAACTTGCACGTCTCAGTCAGCAACAAGCTGTTTAACACCTTCAACTATCTTCTCATACTTATGGCTCCTCACTCCGTATAGCTTTCCAGCAAAACTTGAGACTAAAGCAATCAGGTCTTCAACAAGCTCTTGGTAAGCATCCTTTGGCTCTTCACCATTGATAACTTCAACTTTAACATTATGGGAGGTAAAGTACCGCTCTAAATACCTGAAGCCGAACCTCGTAAGCCTGTCCTTAAATCCAATGATGACTACACCGATTTCTCCTCTATCAACCATATCTAAGAGTTTGTTCAAGGACTCTCTATTCTCGTTAAGCCCGCTTGCTACATCCTCTAAGACAGCTACAACCTCATATCGCCTCAATTTAGCATACTCTAATAGACTTTGCTTTTGCCTTTCTAAATCTCCCTTCTGCCCCTGGTCATGAGAAGAAACTCTAGCATAGATTACAGCCTTCCTAGACATATTTGGTTTAATGACTCCCATTAACCGCTCTACCTCGCTCTCAGGTATCCTCCTTCTGCCACCAACAGTTCTAATAACACGCATCTTCCCTTGCTTATCCCACTTCCTAAGCGTGTTCGGATGAATGCCCAGCCTTTTACAAGCCTCGTTAAGCGTCAGCAACCTCTCTGTCATTATGTAAATAAATGGTAAGAAATGATATATAAAGTAAGTTAAATATTTAAGAACTGCTACAATACCCCATGACAGCTTGGGGCTAAAAGCATACCGGCCCGCCGCCACCAAGATTTATCCGTAACCACGCACATGGCTATCCAATGCAGATGGGCAGGACCGAGCTCCTATACCTGAGAGACTCATATCTCTCAGAGTTTGAAGCCGAGGTCATAGGTGTGGGAGAGGGATACGTAGTCCTTGACAGGACAGCATTCCATCCGCGCGGCGGAGGGCTAGTCTCCGACACGGGCACGCTCGCTAAGGGCTCAGAGGTCTTCAAGGTTGTTGGCGCCGAACAATCTGAGGAAGGGGTGAGACACATGGTCGAGAAGATGGGGCTCGAGGTCGGCGACAGGGTCCGAGGCGTCTTGGACTGGGAGAGGAGATACAGGCTCATGAGAATGCACACGGCCCTCCACGTCCTAGTCGCAGTCGTCAACGCACGGACAGGCGCCCTCATCACCGGTAACCAGGTCGAACCAGATGCCTCGAGGGTTGACTTCAGCTTGGAGAAGTTTGATAGGTCCCTCATAGAGGACTGCGTGGCTGAGGCAAACATGAGACTGGCTGAGGGACACGAGGTCCGCATAAGGTTCGTCGACCGTGAAGAGGCCCTCAAGACGCCTGGTCTCATAAAACTAGCAGCCAAGGCGCCGCCAGACACACCGATACTAAGGATCGTCGAGATAGGCGAGATTGACGCGCAGCTGGACGGCGGCCCACACGTCAAAAACACCTCCGAGGTCGGCAACATAGTCATGAAAAAGATCGAGAACAAGGGCAAATCCAACAGAAGACTCTACTTCGCCCTCAACCCCTAAGAAAGCATCCCTGCCTCGAAGACTGCAGGAAAGACTTAATGCCCGACACCACGTGAGTAAATCCCGTGAATCTCGAATCTCTTCTAAGGTTCAGCATGGGCCTCGGAGCCCTGCCAATAATAACTGATGCAGAGACCCGCTCGATATCGCCTGAAAACCCGACAGGTGAGAAAGGAGGCGGTGCAAGGGCAGAGCCAACACCTGAAAGCCCAGCCTCATTACTAGGAAAGGGTTGGAAGGCTAGACCATGCATAACACTAGAGGCAGGAAAGGTTACGACCATCGCAGAGATCGAGGGCTGCGGACTTATCCAGCACATCTGGATGACTGTCAGCGAGCAGGCCTATAGGTCCTGCATCCTCAGGATGTACTGGGATGGTGAGCCCACTCCATCGGTTGAGGTGCCGTTGGGCGACTTCTTTTGCTGTGGTCACGGCCTCAGGTACGAGGTCAACTCTCTCCCAATAGTCGTTAACCCTGTAGGCGGCTTCAACTCCTACTTCCCAATGCCCTTCAGGCGGAAAGCGCTACTCACAATCGAGAACCAGCTCGAAAGCCACATACCAGGCTTCTACTACCAAGTCACGTATACGATCCTCCCAGACCTTCCAGACCTCATAGGACACTTCCACGCCCAGTGGAGAAGGTCGATGACGAAGAGGGAGCACCCTGAGCACGTCATCTTAGACGGTGTTAAGGGCAGGGGCCACTATGTAGGAACCTTCCTAGCGTGGACACAGCTCTCCAATGGCTGGTGGGGTGAGGGAGAGATCAAATTCTACATCGACGGAGACACCGAGTATCCAACGATCTGCGGCACAGGGACTGAAGACTATGTTGGAGGAGCTTGGGGCTTCGGAGGTAAAACATACTCAACTCTATTCCTCGGGTATCCATTCAGAAGGGCCGAGCCGGGAGAGGTCCCACGGCACAGCCTCTACAGGTTCCACATCCTAGACCCTATAAGATTCAAACAGGACATTAAGGTCGCGATTCAGGCCCTGGGCTGGTGGCCCAACTACAAATTCCAACCACTAACCGACGACATATCCTCAACGGCATATTGGTACCAGACGGAACCACACGCTAAATTCCCAGAAATCATTCCACTCCAACAAAGATGGCCCAGATAGAATTAGGAAGCATTTTCAGGACGTGCTAGGATAGATGATGACAGGCGGAGGCCCAGCCCTCACCTCCCATCTCTTCCTTCAATAATTAAATCCGCACAAGGCTTCGACCTCTCTTATTCTGGAGCTTATGAGCAAAATATCCTAACCTAGCCAAAGGCTCGGAGAATGTGAACTTTTATAGTTGTATACCTATTGAGTAAATGTGACTAAATGGATACCTGAGTGGCTAGCCTCCTCCTACCAGCGCATAGTTAAGAACTTTTGGCTATCTCCCTTCACGCTTAAGCAGGCTGAGAAAGCGGGAATTCCGAACCCGAGAGTCGCGCTCCCTAGGCTAGCGGCTTCGGGCTGGCTGGAGAGGGTGGGGCGTGGTGAGTATCGCGCAGTCCACCCCCTCATAGCCATTCTAGCCTCTTTCGGGGCGGAGTGGAGGAGTAGGATTCAGCAGAAGGCATACCTACCGCTCATAGAATTCGTGCTTGCCAGGCTCGTCGATTGGCTTGGTGAGAGTCTCCGCTCAGTCCTGCTCTTCGGCTCCGTAGCCCGCGGAAAGGCGGAAAAGGACAGCGACATAGACCTCCTCGTAGTCGCAGACAAGCTGCCCGAGAGGTATGGCGACCGAGTACGACTAATCCTAGACATCATTAGGGGGTGGGAAGCTGTGAAGGCCGGTCTCTCGAGCAGATACGGCATCAACCCAAACCCGGATATTATAATCCTCGAATCCCGGGAGTTTGACCCGGCCCAGCCATTCTTCCTCGACCTGGCCTTCGAGGGCGTAGTCCTTTACGACAGGGGCGACTTCCTCTCGTCAAGGCTCGAGTCTCTTAGACGGGAGCTGCAGGATGTGGGGGCGGTGCGCATAACACTCCCGAACGGGCAGTGGTACTGGATGCTCCCTACAGGTGCGACACCTTGAGGATGGAGAGGCTGGCGGCCGACTATCTGAGGAGAGCCAGGTCTAGGATAATAGATGCTGAGGCTGCGATTAGGCGCGGCGACTACCCCGAGGTCGTGAGATACAGCCAAGAGGCCGTCGAGCTATCCCTAAAGGCCTGTCTAAGACTCGTGGGCATCGAGTATCCTAAGGTGCATCACGTCGGCGACATGCTTAAACTAAACAGAGACAGATTCCCCGAATGGTTCAGAGGCCTCATCGATGAGATGGACAAAGCCTCGGCAGAACTCGCCCTAAAGAGAGCACCAAGTATGTATGGGCTCGAACTGGCTGGGAAGGGTCCGGGAGAACTCTTCGACGTAGAAGAAGCCACTAAGAGTCTTAACCAGGCGAAGTTCGTCTACGAAAATTCGTCAAAATTATTCGGGGAGATCACGGATACAGAAGTATGACAGGGCCTTTGATGCAGAAGATGGTGTGAAAAGAGATGGGTCAATGCAGCTTAAGAAAGGGTAGTAGTGTAGTATCGTTTGAAGCTTTTCACCCCTTAGACGAGCTCCCAATCCATGGTAATCAGAGTCTGGCGGTGAGATTGAGGATGGGAGACCGCTGATGGAACTCTAGCAGGGGAAAGATAATTTAGTGGTTGCTGTCATACATTCATTATCAAGGGTGTAAAGACTACATGCTGGAGAAGCACGTATACTCAGTCAGTGCGAGGGTCTACAAGACTGCATCTGGTATGAGCAGGTATACGGGGGTAAGGAATGTTGGGGTGCTCTCTATACGCTTCACCGACCTAGAGCTTGAGGAAATATTCTATAGAGGCGGGGTTGAAGAGAGATTCACGAATATAGGATACGTCATCGCCCAAGAGTATGATGAATTGAGGGGGGAGAAGGGCGGATCCTTCCTGCTAAACGGCCTTCTGGACAGGCTGCATATCCTATCTCAGAATGGAGGGCTTGGAGAGCTGAAGCGGAGGCTCGTGGAGGAGTGACACTCATAGCCCACATGGCGGATATACATCTCGGGCACAGGCAGTACGGCCTCACGGAGCGGGAGGGCGATGTCTATGATGCGTTCGAGGAGGCTATGGAGAAGATCGTTCGAGAACACGTCAACATAGTGGTCTTGGCAGGGGACATCTTCGACAGTGTTAGGCCACCTGTTAAAGCCCTCATGCATGCCAAGAGACTCTTCAAGAAGCTGTCGGAGAGAGGAATAAGAATATTTTACGTGTTAGGCGACCACGATAGGCCTAAACGCCTAGACGAGATGCCGCCGACTAGACTCTTCGACGAGCTAGAGTATGTGGGTCAAAGGGATGTGGAGTTGGAGGTAGGGTCTAAGAGGCTCATCATCACTGGCCTTGACAGGCTTCCTGCCAGCCTGATGGATGACGCTCTGCAGGAACTTAAGATGAGGGTCTCAGACACGTTGGTGAGGTCTGGGAAGCGCATAATGGTAGCCCACCTCCCACTTGATTGGGGGCTGAGAAAAATCCTAGAATATCTTCAATCTGGATACTCGTATATCGCCTTGGGCCACGAGCATAGGAGGTTGGTGGTTAAGAGGGAAGGAGTGTTAGCAGCATATCCGGGCTCTCTCGAGATACTTTCGAGGTCGGAGGTCGAGGACTGGTCGGAGGAGGGGAAGGGATTCTATATCGTGGACGTGTCAGGAGGTGAGGTGGAGATCCATAGGGTGGACATTGAATCTGTTAGGCCCCAGCGCGTTGTAATGGCGAGACTGGATGAGCTCAGCACCGCCCTCGATGAGCTACGCAGATGGGCCTCGTTGTGCGGCAAGAAACCCGTCATCCACTTATCTGTCTCTGGAAAGGGCGTTGATGCGGGAAGGATTGCTAGGCTGCTTGAACAGAAGCTGAGGGATGTGGCTCTTTACTATAGATTCGATGTTAGAGAGGAGGTTGAGGAGGGGGTCGTAGATGTGCAGTCCCTAAACATACCCTCCCTCCTACGAGAGTATCTGATCGGCAAGGGCCTCAGCAAAGAGGATGCAGACTTCGCGGTGATGGTGTACGAGGCTTTCAGGACCGGTGGGGAGGCTGGGGTCGAGGAGGTCGTCATGAGAAGAGCTTTGAGGGTTGTGGAAGATGAGGATAAATGAGCTAAGGGTGAGGAACTTCCTCTCACACAGAAGCACCGAGATAGTTTTTCCAAGCGGTCTAACAGTCATTGTCGGCGAGAACGGTGCGGGTAAGACCTCCCTCCTCGACGCGATCTCCTACGCCCTCTTCAAGGAGCATAGCAGGGGTGCGGAGGAGAACTTGATAAACAGGAAGGCCGAGAGCGCGGAGGTGTTGCTCAAATTCTCGGCAGGGGGTAGAGAGTATTCTATCGAATGGCGAATAAGGAGGAGGGGTAGGGCGGTTGCCACTATAAGGGAGCTGCCAAGCAACAAGCCCATATTGATAGACGCCGGGGAGAGAACAGTCCTCCCAGAAATAGAGAAACGTCTAGGCATCTCAAAGGAGATCTTCATGAATGCTATCTATGTAAGGCAGGGGGAGATAGCCCGCCTACTCGAGGCGAAGCCCGCGGAGAGGAAGAGAATCATAACAGAGCTCCTAGGAATAGAGGTCCTCGAGCGTATCTGGGAATCCCTGAGGAACCCGATCAAACTCCTAGAAGAGCGGCACAAAAAGTATCAAGCCGAAGCTGAACCTGAAGCCTCTCTCGAAGAAGAGCTTCGAAAAACCACTCAGGAAGCTTCACGAGTCAGGGAAAGGTTATCGACACTGAGGGAGGAGCAGGTAAAGCTAGAGGAAAAAGTGAGGATGGTTGAAGCCGAGCTCAGGGAGCTGGAGAGCAGGAGGGAGACCCTAGAGAAGCTCCGCAGAGAACTATCAGATAAAGAGAAAGAAATAGCTGCTAAGGCTCAGGAGCTCAGAGATGTTAGAGAAAGGCTTAGACAGGCCCAGGAGGCTGAGGAGCAGGTCGCCAAGCTACAGAGCCTCTATGAGAGGTCAGAGCATCTCTCATCAATGATTGAGTATCAGCAGAAGAGGGTAGAGGGGTGTATCGCGAGACTTATGCGTGCTCAAGCCCTTGAAGAATCAATTACACGGGTCGAGCGTGAGGCTAAGCAGTATGATGCTGAGGTGGGGGAGATCCTTAGAGAGCTCAGCACCCTGGCGGGAGAGGAGGTTTCAGCTGAGAACTTCACTGCGAGGTATTCCTCGATTCATGGTGAGGTTGAACGGTCTATTCAGCTGCTAGAGGAGAGGATTCGCGAGATAGGCGCTGAGATAGGGGAGTGCGAGGGAGCCCGGAACAAACATCTAGAAGACCTAAAGATGCTTGAGAGTGTCGTCGATACATGCCCGCTCTGCAAACAGCCCATAACTCCCCAGCACAAGGCCGTGCTGATGGAGAGGCTGAGCCGCATCGTAGGTGAGCTGAGAGATAGAGCCGAGACCCTCAGGGGGAGGGAGGCTGAGCTTAAAGATCAGCTGGAGCGGCAGAGGGAGGTGAGGAATAGGCTACTAAAGCTCAATCCACAACACTTTGAGACCATTCTCGGCCGACTTCGGGCGAGGCGGGTAGAGCTAGAGCGGCTAAATAGGGAGCTTGAGTCTCTCGGGGACGTAAAAAAGGAATACGCCGCGCTGTCAGGCGCGATGTCCGAGATGAGGTCCGAGCTGGAGCTGCTCCGGCCGACGCGTGACGCATATCTGAAGGCTAAAGGGGTGCTTGAGAGGATAGGCACCACCGACAGGCTGCGTGCAGAGCAGCATAGAATAGAGTCTGAGCTGAGGGAGATCGATAATGATAGGGGGAGGATCATCCAAGAGATTGGGCGTTTAGACTTCGATGACACGAAATACAAGGATGTTTTAGAGGAGGGGAGGAGACTTGAGGCTGAATTGTCAAATGCCAGGGCTGAAGCGGGCAGGCTAGAAGAACGTGAAAAGGCGCTGGATGATGTGGTGGTGAGGCTGAGAAAGGAGCTCCAACAAGCTAGGGAGGCCCGTAGAAAGGCCGATGCAATAGCGCGTGAAATCAGCCTTCTCCAAGCCATAAGAGAGTGCTTCGGTAAGGACGGCGTACAACGAGTTATAAGATCTGTCGCGAGGAGAAGCTTAGAGACTCATACACGAAGATTCCTCCAATCATTCAATATAGTCTACAGCGACATACGATTCGACGACGACTATAACATCTACCTCTATGGCCCCGACGGTGAGCAGCCCATCGAATCTCTAAGCGGGGGCGAGAAGATAGCCGTCGCCCTCTCCCTAAGGCTAGGCATAGCCGCAGCACTGGCCGGCGAGGGGATGGAGTGCATCATAATGGACGAACCCACAATACATCTGGACTCGGAGAAGAGGAGGGAGCTAGTAAAGCTGTTAGCGAGTCTCAGAAGAGAGCGAGGAATACTACCACAGGCAATAATAGTAACACA
>CAKZUF010000054.1 GCA_937921685.1 uncultured archaeon | reverse complement strand
CTATGGGACTGTTATTGATTTGGCGAGGTTTCGGGGCTTATCGGGGTCGTGCCCCTTGGCGAGGGCGGTGTAGTATGCGAGGAGCTGGAAGGGGATGGTGTAGGTTGTGGGTGAGAGTAGGGGGTGGATTTTAGGCATCTCTATGTAGTAGTCGGCCAGCTGTTTTAGCTCTTGGTCTGAGGCGTCTCCCACGACGACCGTGTAGGCGCCCCTGGCCTTCATCTCCATTATGCTGCCGATGTTTTGTTTCCGGTACTCGTCGGGCGGCGCCACGAATATGACTGGGACGCCCCCCTCAATCACGCTTATGGGCCCGTGCTTGCTCTCGCCTGCAGGATATGTTATGCAGGGGATGTAGGAGAGCTCCATGATTTTGAGCCGACCCTCGAGGGCCGTGCTGTATGATACTCCGCGGCCGAGGATGAAGACTACCCTGCTCTCGGCAATCCTCTCAGCCAGCCGCCTCACAGGCTCATTAACCATGGTAAGGGCCTCGGCCACGGTCTGTGGGACCCTCTCCAGCCAAGAGTTGAACTCGTCAATCTCGTATTGGGCTATCTTCCCCCTGAGCCTAGCGAGCCGGAGGGCTATCTTAGCCAGCACGAGTACCTGCGAGGTGAAGGTCTTAGTTGCCGCCACGCCTATCTCCGGCCCCGAGTTCTGGAGGACATAGGCCCTCGAGACCCTAGTTAAAGTGGAGCCCACCGTGTTTGTGATCCCTAGAATCGTGCAGGCCCGCATCCGCGCGTATTCTAGAGCGCTGAGCACGTCGGCGGTCTCACCGGACTGGCTTACAGCGAGGATCACTGTGTCGACTCCAATGGAGGCTCCGTAGTTGGGTATGAACTCTGAGGCTATGACGGGGAGTGTGGGGAGCCGCGCAATCTGTGAGAAGAGGTATGAGCCTGCGACGCACGCGTTGTAGGAGGTTCCCGCCCCTATGAGGAATACTGTGCGCCCCCTGTCGAGTAGCTCCGCGAGAAGGTCCACATACTCGATCTGGAGCCGGAGAGAGTTCCGAAGGGTCTCGGGCTGCTCGAATATCTCTTTGAGCATGAAGTGTGGGTACCCTTGCTTCTCTGCCATCTCGACGGTGAGCTCGACTACCTTGACCGGTCTCTCAACAACCTCGCCCGTATCTATCCGCAGAATTCTGTAGCCGCTGCCAGTCAAGACCGCCATATCCCCATCATGTAGGAAGACCATCTCCTTGGTCATCTCAATGAGGGCGGTGATGTCTGAGGCCACCATATTGAAGCCCTTCCCAGCCCCTATGATCAGGGGTGCCTCCCTCCTAGCTGCAAGAATTTTTTCGGGGCTAAGAGAGGAGACTAGCGCGACAGCGTAGGACCCCTCAAGCCTCTGGAGCGCCTTCCTGAAGGCCTGCTCGAGCTGCTCACCCCTCCTCAAATACTCCTCAACCAGATGCGCGACGACCTCGCTGTCAGTCCTAGATGCTAGGGAGTGGTCAAGGTCTAGGAGCTCCTTCTTCAGGGCTAGATAGTTTTCGATCACGCCGTTGTGGACTATGGCGATCCTGCCGCTGCAGTCTGTATGAGGGTGCGCGTTCTGTGCGGTGGGGGCTCCATGGGTAGCCCATCTCGTGTGGGCTATTCCAACGGTGCCGGGCATGGACTCCAGCTTAAGCCGCGCATTTATCTCATCGACCCTACCAGCATCCTTCCTGACCACAACCTCACCGGCATAGACAGTCGCCACCCCGGCAGAGTCGTATCCCCTGTACTCAAGCCTCTTCAAAGCTCTTAACAATACGGGTGCAGCGCTCTCCGCGCCTGTATAGCCCACAATGCCACACATCTGGCCGTGTTGTACGCTTCCCCCCACATTTAAGCGCTATTATTTCAGAGGAGTAGATGCCGCCTTCTCTAGGGATTGGAGGGGGATTGGCGGCTGTAGATTTAAATGTCTCCCCTGGCTTGGTGCTGACTGGTGTCCTCCTTAATGGTTAGGCTGAAGCCGCAGCTTTTTGTGAGGCTGGCTGTTAAGGCGCTCGGCGTGGCAGGACTCGTAATATCTATTCAGATGATACAGGCTCTCATCTCCCTCGAGATGGGTGCGATGACCGTCTTCCCATACGTAGCAATCGCAGCGTTCGCCGCACTCTTGGTAGCCAGCATCCTCGCAATCCTAGCCTGAGCTATAGGTTGAGACGGTGCGTCCTCAAGAATATCTGCTCGCATGTATATCGTGCGGCGAGACCTATCCCTACAACGAGATAGTATACAGGTGTCGGAGATGCGGCGATCTCTTAGAGGCAAGGATTGAGGGTGGAGAGGTTTTCAGGCTGGACAGCCTCCAGGGCCGTGTACATAGCATTTGGCGGTATAGGGAGTTGCTCCCTAGCTTTTTCACCAGGATAGTGAGCCTCGGAGAGGGGTATACAAAACTTCTCAAGGCTGAGAGGCTCGCCGAGTTGATTGGCGTTCGGGAGCTGTATGTCAAGTTGGAGGGCCTTAACCCGACTGGCAGCTTCAAGGACCGCGGCATGAGCGTGGGCGTCTCGATGGCCTGTACGCTGGGGGCTAGGAGCGTGGTCTGCGCCTCAACAGGCAACACCTCAGCCTCCCTAGCAGCCTACGCTGCTAGGGCGGGTCTTGAATGCAGGGTCTACGTTCCCGAGGGGAAGATAGCTTTGGGGAAGCTCTTCCAGGCGAGAATGTTTGGGGCCAGAATCCACCAGGTCGCGGGAAGCTTCGACGATGCTTTGAAGCTGGTAATGGAGAAGAGTGGTGGCGAGGCCTATATTTTAAACTCGGTGAATCCGTGGAGGATTGAGGGGCAGAAGACAGCAGCCTTTGAGCTCTGGGAGCAGATGGGTGGGGAGACAGACTATGTAGTAGTGCTACCTGTGGGCAACTCTGGAAACATTTCAGCCTACTGGAAGGGGTTCCGCGAACTCCTCAACCACGGACTCATCGACTCGGCACCCAGGCTGGTGGGAGTACAGGCAGCAGGCGCCTCACCCATCGTCGAGATGCTGAGCAGGGGATTGGACAGGCTCCCCGACTGGCCGAACCCCGACACAATAGCGACCGCCATCAGGATAGGCAGGCCGATAAACTGGAAGAAAGGGGTCCGCGCCATCAAGGAGTCGGGTGGAACGGCGGTCAGGGTAAGCGACGAGGAGATACTCCAAGCACTGAGACTCCTAGCAACAACTGAGGGGATAGCAACCGAGCCCGCTGGCGCCGCACCAATCGCCGGGGTGAAGAGGCTCGTGGACGAGGGCTGGCTCGGCAGAGAAGACAAGGTAATCTGCATAGCCACGGGAAACATGCTCAAAGACACCAGCGAGGTACTCGTAGCGTGGAACCAGCCGCAGAAACATTAGCCCCAAGCCCCGCAGGGCCTATACTCAGAACCCACGAACCTACATATACGGCCGGCCACACGAGGATTTGATGAGGGTGGGCCGGTAGATCAGCGGTAGATCGCCCGGTTTGCACCCGGGAGGTCGAGGGTTCAATTCCCTCCCGGTCCATCACAGATTTTTCGTTATTGTGAGAAGTTGGTGGGAGAGAATAAGGGGAGGGCTGGTTGGGTGGCGTGTCCAGT
>CAKZUF010000053.1 GCA_937921685.1 uncultured archaeon | reverse complement strand
TTTTTCAGCTGATTTTAGAGGAACTTGTCTAGTGGCTGTTGCCCTTCCGCTGCTTTCTCGCCGTCTCCCGCCTCTTGGAGGATTTTTCTTAGCCTGTTTAGTAGCTCGAGCTGGCCCTTGTGAATCTTCTTGGCTGCCTCCTCTAGGCTGAACCAGGCGGCCTTGTCTACCTCCGGGAACTCCTGAGTCTTTCCCGAGCCTTTAGGCCACTCAATCGCGAATTTGTTGCTGGTGACCTTTTCGACGTCTATGTTGCCTTCAAGGGCCCATGCCTGGATTATTTTTCCGCTGGCGAGGCGTACCTCCCCGAGGCTTATGAACTCTCCATCCACCCCGAAGCCCGTCTCCTCCTTGAACTCCCTCTTAGCGGTCTCCAACGGGTCTTCACCCTCCTCTACGAGGCCTTTAGGTATAGACCATGCACCCTCATCCCGCCCCGACCAGAACGGCCCTCCCGGATGGACGAGCAGCACCTCTATACGGGCGCCATTCCGCCGGTACAGGAGGATTCCAGCACTCCGCGCCCTCACGCACTCATCCAACCGATGAGAAGGCCGGTCAGATTTTAAACCATTTCAGCGGCCCACCACCGTTAATTTAGGGCGCGGTGTGTAAAGGATTATTTGAGGGGGTGGGGTGGATGGGTTGGGAGGGATGCTCAAGGATGCGGCTTCTGAGAATCTATAATACGCTCAGCCGATCTGTAGAGGTCTTTGAACCCCTAGACCCGCCAAATGTCAAGATGTATGTCTGCGGCCCCACTGTGCAGGACCTAGCCCACCTAGGCCACGCCAAGACCTATATAGTCTTCGATGTCCTATACCGCTTCCTATCATTCCTAGGCTATCGGGTCAAGTATGTGAGGAATATAACCGATGTGGGGCATCTCAGGGAGGATACTCAGGTGGATAGGATTTTAGTGGGTGCGGAGAGGGAGAGGCTCGCGCCGATGGAGCTCGTCGACAAATACATGTTCAGCTTCTTCAGCGACATGGACAGGCTCAACATTAAGAGGCCGACGATACAGCCCCGCGCAACAATGCATATAGTGGATATGTGGGAGGCGATCAGCAAGCTTATAGAGAAGGGGCATGCATACGTCGTGGATGGGAACATCTACTTCGACGTCTCGAGCTATGAGAACTATGGGCAGCTCTCAGGTATCAGGAGGGAGGAGCTCGTCAAGCATAGGGTAGAGCCTGCTCCGGGGAAGAGGAATCCGGCGGACTTCGCGCTGTGGAAGAGGGCTGAGTCCGGCTACCTCCTGAAGTGGAATAGTCCTTGGGGCGAAGGGTTCCCAGGCTGGCATATAGAGTGCAGCATAATGAGCATAAAGCATCTCGGGGAGCAGCTAGACATACACGGCGGCGGACAGGACTTGATCTTTCCACACCACGAGAACGAGATAGCCCAGTCGGAGTGCATCACAGGTAAGAGGCCCTTCGTGAGGTATTGGGTTCACGTGGGCTATTTGACGGTCAATGGTGAGAGGATGTCTAAGAGCCTCGGCAACTACGTCTCGATAAAAGACGCCTTGAAGAAATACACGGCCAACGACGTCAGACTCTTCATCCTCAGCTCCCACTACAGAGCCCCTCTAGACTATTCTGAAAGCGTCATGGACCAGTTCGTGGAGATTAGGAAGAGGGTGGAGTGGTGCTATGCGAGGGTCCTCGAAGCCCTAGCAGAGGGGTGTGTGGAAGGTAAGCCGAGCGGAGAGTTCTCCGGCAGAGTTGACAGCATATTTGAGGGGTTCATTGCCAGCCTCTGCGATGACCTCAACACGCCCCAGGCCTCCGCATACTTGATGGAGCTTGTCAGAACGGTGAACACGCTCCTAGACTCGACAAGGTCTCCAACCCGGGGAGACCTTGAAAAGGCTAAGCAAGCCCTCGCAGATGTGTTCGAGGTCCTGGGTCTTAAGCCGCCTGAGCCCTGGGGTGGCGGCGAAAGGCTTTACCTAGTTGTTGACAGGGTTTTGAGGCTGAGGGAGGAGTTTAGGAGGGCAAAGGAGTTCAGGGTGGCGGACATGATCAGGGAGGCTTTGGAGGAGGCGGGCATTCAAGTAGAGGATACCGCGAGCGGCCCCAGATTCAGGGTTTTGAGATAAAGATTCTTTACGACGTGACCTATAGGGCTCTTGAAGGTTGATGGTGTAGTTGATGGCGGTTATCCTCGCCGGTGGTTTGGGAAAGCGTCTGAGACCCTTGACGGACAAGACACCTAAACCCCTCATCGAGGTGGGGGGGAAGGTGATTGCTGAGTGGCAGCTTGAGTGGCTCATCAGGCACGGGTTTAAGCGGATAGTCTTCTGCGTGGGCTATCTTGCTGAGAAGTTTGTAGAGAAGTTCGGAGACGGCTCCAGCATGGGGGTCGAGATACACTACTCCATCGAGAAGGAGCTGCTCGGCACGGCCGGAGGACTAAAACACGCGGAGAAGCATTGTAGCGGTGAGGACAGGATACTCGTGATTAACGGCGACATAATAACGAGCATTAACCCAACTGTGACCTTGGAGGCGCTTGGAGACGCGGTTGGTGCCATCAGCCTGGTCCCCCTGCCCTCCATCTACGGCATAGTCAAGTTCGACCCCAAAACACGCCTGGTCCAAGAGTTTAGAGAGAAACCCGTCATCCAAGACTACTGGATAAACGCTGGCGTCTACGGGTTTACTGGTGAGATCTTCGATTTCCTGCCGGAGCGCGGTTCGCTCGAGGTTGACGTCCTGCCAAGGCTCTCAACTCTGGGCAGGCTGAGGGCGGTTCCATTCAGTAATGTCTTCTGGAAGAGCATAGAGACCCACAAAGACTTGGAGGAGGTTGAGAAGTTTCTCACCAGCATTGACGGGGGCGTGGTGAAGGGTTAAATCCGCTAGCGGCTCAACGTTTTTATCCGGACAATGGGCTGGTCTAAGTATGGCGGGGGCTGGGGAGCCGAGGCCGACTCTCATCAAGATATTGCTGGAGAGCCTGACCGACATTGTTCTCCTAGCATCCTCTCTCCCTCTTTCTCTCCTGAACTACTCGGAATCGGATAGGGCTTATTTCATCGTGACAGGAGGCGTGTTAGGGGGCTTCATAGTCTACTACGTGAAGGATGCGGCGCCGCCCGGTGGGCGATACGTTCATGTTGACAGAGTGTCGGGTAAGTATTCGTTTGGGGACAGTGTGTCGCTCGAGCCCAACCATGTGAGCGTACTTATTCTCAGGATTAAGGAGCACGGGCTTGGGCCATTTTAGAATTTGAGGGCCATTACATATGCGTCTTCTCCATCGATATAGTAGTTTTTGGCGACCCTCGTCACTTTGAATCCGAGGGAGTAGTAGAGGTTTATTGCCTGGGTGTTGGTCACCCGCACCTCTAAATATACCTCGTCACATCCATAGACGTTTCTCAACACGTTGAGGGCCTCCTGCATAAGCGCCCTCCCAATCCCTCTTCTGCGAAACTCTGGCAATACGGCAATCGAGACCACGTGCCCCAGCTTGCGAAGTCTAAGCGTATCTATCTTGGAGCCCCCCCACTCGACCCTACACATGACATACCCCGCGATTACGCCGCCCACATCAGCTACAAGAAAGCTCTCGGGATTACTCTTGAAGATCGAGTAGAAGAAGGAGTAGGAGTAGTTCTCTGGGAGACATATCCTGTTGATGTTCATGATCGTTAGAATCTCCTCCTCCCTAACCGGCCTGATGACGACGCCTATATCGCGCGGAGCCGTCTCCGGTCTAACCAACTACTGCCATAAACCCGCAGCACGGGGTGATAAAAGACTTCCCCCTCCCCACCACGGCAGGTATCACGGGGGAGATGGGGGTGGGGCTGGAGGGGGGTAACCTGTATAATAGCTGCGGAGCCCATCTAGCTGCTGGTGGGCTCCAGTCTCAGTGAGCTTGCTGAGGTTTGCAGGGCTCTCGAGGCGACGGGCAGCAGGAATGCGAAGGTTAAGCTT
>CAKZUF010000052.1 GCA_937921685.1 uncultured archaeon | reverse complement strand
CCTCTATGCGAGGAGGCGCGCAACATGTTGGAGGTGGGTAAGTGTTCTGGCTGCAGACTCGATATATATGATTTATCGAAACAGTACGACTCTATCCGAGAGAAGATCCGCGAATATGGAATAAGATGTGTCCCTACAATCGTGATAGACGCGAAAATTAAGGTCGAAGGGCTTCCTCAATTCACATTTATCTGCAGTGAAGAGCTATACCGGCAACTAGAAATGAACTACCGGTTCAAGTAGTGTCGTCTGATTTATAGATGTACTCTTCACAGCGGCCTCCTTGGGCCTATTTAGAATCTCACAGGCTGTCAAAGCACAATCCTCAAATCTTGAAATTCTATGAAAACATATTTTTGCGATCCAGAGAAAACAATTCCAACTCTAAGAAAACAAGGATTAGCAGGACACCGTTCAATTAAAACTCCCACATTTTCTGACCTCACTTACACTCTCTACATAAAACACGGGCCCGCTGGGACTTGAACCCAGGACCTCCGGCTCCGGAGGCCGGCGCCCTATCCATGCTAGGCCACGGGCCCCCTACTTACATATTCCATTTTCCCTCATATAGTTAAGCATGATGTCGGGGTGGTCTGTTGTGATGTTGTCGACACCTAATTCGGCTAGCTTTGCTGCCTCTCCTACCTCGTTTACGGTCCATGCACCGATTGATAGTAGCCTTTGATGTGCGTAGGCTATGATTTCCCTATTCACGTGCCCGCGATATAGGGCGAGGGTGTTGGCTCCGCATGCTAGCGCCAAGTGTATGGGTAGTCCTTTCTTGACATCCTCTGCATTCTCTAGCCATCCCACGATTAGGCTTCTCCCAACCCTAGGCTCGAGAGAGTAGGTATTCTTGATAACTTCTGGGTGGAAGCTTGTTATTAACACCCATTCGATGGCTCCGCACTCTCTAATGACCTTCAGAACCGCCTCCTCTCCACCCGGCTCCTTCACCTCGACGTGTAATACAACCCTCCCGGCCGTCTCGGCCAACACCTCCTCCAGCCTAGGGACAGGCTCCCCCCTAAACTCCTCACCCTTCCACGAGCCTGCATCAAGCCTCCTTATCTCGGCCCATGTCAAGTCCCCAACCCTTCCACTCCCATTCGTTGTTCTTTCAACCGTCTCGTCGTGCATCAAGATAACCACGCCATCCCTGGTGGTTCGCGCATCTACCTCGATGCCGTCAACTCCTAGCCTCAATGCCTCTTTAACAGCCCTAAGAGAATTCTCGGGGAACCTGCCTGAGAACCCCCTATGCGCTGTTATGAGGGGTTTATGGGTCATGTCTCAATCCGCGGTCACGATTCTCAGACTTTTAGGCTTTTGCCACACTGGGTACCCTGCTGCCGACTGATCTAATCTATGAGGAGGAGCTCGGGCCTGGAGTTTATTCTCGGTTGAAGTCTCATTTGTCCAATGCCCCTTGAGACGTAGAGCTGGGCTCCGCTTGGGAGGTGGTATGTTCCCCTGCTATATTTTGAATTGGAGTAGACTGTCATGCCGAATATATCTATGCCTCCGTGGGTATGGCCTGCCAGAATTAGAGAGTCTCCCTCGACGCTGTCGGCAGCGTTAGGGTCGTGGGAGACTACAAGGCCGTTAAACTCTATGCGGGGGTAGGCTCTGTTTTCACTCCAGTCGTAGCCGTAGATCCTGCCAATAGAGGTCTCCGTAAACTGGTTGAATAATACTTTATAGCCGTTTTTCTTCAACATGGCTGTTGCCCTGTCTGCGTAGCCGCTCCAGTACTCGTGGTTGCCTAGAACGGCTATGCTCTCACTAGAGGCGATCTCGCTGAGTAGCCTCTCGAACCCATCAAAGTCGCTTGTCTCCTCGTCAACCAAGTCACCCCCCAAAACTATGATGTCGGGGTCAGCCCTTTTTAACGCATCTATCGCGGACTCAACGTGCTTTTCCCCACTCAGGTGGTAGTGTATGTCCGGGGCAAAAGCCAGTCTCCCCCCTAACCCTAACTCTAGTCGCGTAATCTCCAGCTCCTCCTTGTTGAGGGGTGTGGCGGAGGATGCGGTCGCCCCAGCAGCAATTCCAAGAAGCGTTACGCCTATGAATCCCCTTCTGGATAGACGGGGCAAGGGAAGCTAGCCCTTAACTACGCCTATCGGAACTAGGCGAGCAACTTTCGAGCTTATGCCTACGTTGTGTGCTACCTCAACCACGTCGTCAGGATTCTTATAGGCCTCCGGAACCTCTTCGACGATTGTGTCTATCGTGTCGCCCTTAACATATATCCCCCTACTCTCGAGCGCGCGCACAACCTGTTCGCCCCGATACTGCCTCTTCGCGCCAGCCCTGCTCATCTGTCTCCCAGCCCCGTGAACCGTGCTGCCGAAGGTTAGGTCAAGCGACCCCGGCATACCTCGTAGAACCCAGCTAGCGGTACCCATACTTCCTGGGACAAAGACGGGCTGGCCTAAGCCTCTATAGGTCTCTGGAATCATGTCCGAGTAGTATGCTACTCCGCCTGGGAAGCTTCTCGTCGCCCCTTTCCTGTGGACGAAGACGTCCCTAGTCTCGCCGTCGATCTTGTGCCTCTCAAGCTTTACAATGTTGTGGCAGACATCGTAAACTATCCTCAGATCCATCTCCTCGGCTGGTCTCTTGAAGACCTGCTCGAAGCTCTGTCTGACCCAGTGGCTTATTGCCTGCCTATTGGCGAATGCGAAGTTTACTGCGCATCCAAAGGCCTTGAGGTACTGGGTTGCCTCCGGGCTGCTGGCTGGGGTGCAGGCGAGCTCTCTGTCCGGCAGCCTGATGCCATATTTAGAGACAGCCCTCTCCATCACTTTCAGATAGTCGCTGCAGATCTGGTGCCCATATCCCCGGCTTCCACAATGTATCAGGATTGTTATCTGTCCCTCAGTGTAGATTCCCATGGCCTCAGCCGACTCCCTATCAAAAATCCTGTCAACCTTCTGGATTTCTAGGAAATGGTTGCCGCTTCCGAGTGTACCTATCTGGGACTCTCCCCTGCTCTTGGCCTCTCGCGAGACTACGGATGGGTCTGGGTCTGGGATGTTTCCCGAACGGTACCTCGGATACTTCCCCTCCTCCTCGATGTGTTTATAGTCTTCATTCCATCCTAGCCCGTATCTCTCAACAACATACCTCGCGCCCTCAACAGCAATTCTGTCAAGGTCGGAGTGGGTGACGACGAAGTCCCTCCTCCGCGAACCCAGACCCGCGGGGACGTTTCTGAAAATTGTGTTGATAAGCTCGGTGATCCTCGGCCTGACGTCCTTCTCGGTTAGATTCGTCACCATGAGCCGGACACCGCAGTTGATATCGTAGCCAACCCCACCCGGCGATATAACTCCCTCAACCGCGTCCATCGCTGCGACACCGCCTATCGGGAATCCATACCCCTCATGGGCGTCAGGGAGCACTGCAACATGCTTCTGTACACCGGGCAGGGTCGCCACATTTACTCCTTGGAGAAGCGTCCGGTCGGTCTGCATCTTCTGTAGCAGCTTATCCGAGGCAAAGACGTATACAGGCACCCTCATGTCGCTCCGATAGTCCCTAGGAATGAGCCAGATGTCATTACCAATCCTCTTAAGCGGTATACCTGCGCTCATTATAAGAATCCTAAACTAATACCGCTGGTAGTCTTATTTAAGTTGGAGCCTTCAACTCCCTTCCAAACCGCTGCAAAGCATAACCCTCAAATAGGTCGCTTTCCCAGAGTGGAAGCTCTGTCTCTTTTAGGCTCGCAGGGCAGTACAGGCCCAATGCCTAGTGGAGGAGATGTCGGACGCGAGGGTGGTAATAGCTTGGTTACTCGCTTGGCTTTCACCCGGTGCATCCGTTATCAAGCATAAATATTGCCGCGTATTATCGCTTGTTTGTGGCGAAGATCCGGCCGCCGAAGAAGCGGAAGTTTGGAAAGGGTGTAGCTACCTGTAGACGCTGCGGCACCAGTGTAGGGGTGATCAGGAAGTATAAGCTTTACATTTGTAGGCGCTGCATAAACGAGGTAGCCCCGCTGTTGGGGTTTAAAGTCTATAATTAGGCCGGAGTGGGGGTCTAAGTCCTTCAAATAGGTAAGAGAGCTCGAGCTCCTTTATCCGGCCACTGGCCGCCCTTTCAGAAACATCGAAGAACATCTTTGACCGGGCAGCCAGCTCTGCGAGATAGGATAATATATTCTGGCTGAGGTCACCTCTGCTCAGCCAATTCTCAGCTATCTTGACGCTGAGCAGGGCGGAGGCGGCCAAGTAGTCTCCTATCCATGGAGGCGTCACTAGACCGCTTCGTATCCCGGCATGTAGCATAGGCATTACGCCCAATTCGACCCCCCTGCCTAGTGGGAGCGTGGCTCGGCATAGACCACTTATGCCACTGGTCTCTCCGCCCACCTGGACGCGTGTCTCAAGCCTGCTGTGAGGAACTGTGAGGCGGATAGATGGTCCAGAGAGGTCCAAGACCGCCTCTCCGGCCTTTGATAGAGAGGTATGGATAACAACCTTTCCAACTGTCACCTTTTCATATTCTGTATCTATCAATACCCTTGTGGAACCTTTGAGCTCTTCACCACCCCTAGTCAAGACTACATACTCAACACCCTCCACACCCCTCCTCCATCCCACATCCTTGCACCAATGCTCTACAACCCCCTCACCAATCGAAAACAATCGTTCAGATATCCTCCTAGCATCTCCGACACAGACCTTAATGGCTGGGAAAAATCTCCCCCAAAAATTTTCCGAGGTCCTGAGCAAGATTCTATGCTCCTCGGAAAACCCGTCCACGCCTAGGCCCCTGACGTATCTAGCCCACTCGGTTGTAAATGGGATATAGGCTAACCGCTCGGAAACCCGCATCGACCTATGGGCCAGAAGCACATTAAATCCTTCCCGACTAAGCTCATACCAGATTAGGGCGCTGGAGAGGTCGGAGCCATGGACTAGGACATCTGCCTCCAAGTGCTTGCCAGCCCGCTATTCCGTAGAGACGGCCCTTAATATTTCAGGCGGTATCTTGTCCCCCCATCTTTCAATAAACTCTCTTTCACGCTTCCTATCCCTGAGATTGTCTGGTAGCATGATCGGTATCTCGTCGATAATCGCATACCACCTCCCACACTTCTGACAAAATAGAAGCCCGTCCATTATCTCGAAGGAGTAGCACTCGACACATTTAGTCTCTTTTAACTGCTCAATCATCCCGTCATGATAGGAGCAGTAAAGCTCACACTTCATAGCATCTTTGACACTGTATCTCGACTCTCTTCTAAACACGATCAGCCTTAAAGGGAAGTTCCTACACATTGGACAGGCAAGAATATCCATCAGCCTATACTTCAACTGAACAAATCTATAATTACACCCCTATAAGAATATTCTCGGGCTTGGGGCTGAGGATGCATAGATACGAGGCGCTGCCGCCTATAATCCTCACAGCCTTTCTCTGGCTCTTTATTCTGAACCTATTCCGTAGCGGGGTAGAGATGGAGCCTGTTGCTCCAGTCGTAGTTGTCGAGGAGCCGGCCGAGGCTCCGGCGAGCTCTCCAGCCCCATACCTCAACACCCTGGCACTACTTTCCGTCATAGCCATCGCCGGCTTCACCCTATTTTTCTTATTCAAAAAATTCCCCAGACTAATATCCGTGGTATCAATCGGCGCCTTCTGGATAGTATCCTTCCTAACCCTTCTGGTACACTTGGGATACGTCGGGCAACTATCCATTATTCTTCCGGGAGGAGTTATCTTGGGCATCTCCCTTCTCGCCTCAATCCTTCTAGCATTTCTGGTCAGGAAGGCCTCAGGCCCAGCCGCCCTAGCCGCGGCCAGCGTCACGGCAGCTGCGGGTGGAACGATCATAGGATACATGATTCCGTTCTTCACGTTCATAGCTTTGACGGCTTCACTCGCGGTCTTCGACCTTGTGATGGTTAAGAAGGGCTACCTCTCCCTCCTAAGCCAAGAACAGTTTCGCTCAAGGATATATCAGCTTAGAGGCTTGGTGGTTGAGGTGGGAGACATCAATCTCGGCCTAGGGGACTTACTATTCTACACAATCACGGTCACGGCAGCCTTCTTCAGGCTCGGATTAATCTCGGCTATAGCGGCGAACATAGGAATCGTTGCTGGATACTACCTGACCCTCAGACTCCTGAAGAAGTGGGACACAGTTCCGGGGCTCACAATTCCGCTCGCGCTTGCACTGTCCTCTGCCTTCGCCGTCCACTTTATTCAACCCTGAGACTTGATTAAGATGCGTAAATTTTAGACCACCATGCACCTCCCATATTTATTTCGAGGTGAATAGTGGAAACGCGTGGGCTCAAATACCGAATCTCGAAGGGGTTTCCTAGGCTCTGTAGGCAAGGCGCTTGTAGGAGGACTGGTCCTTGGAGGCATAGCCGGCTCTCTCGGAACCTACGCATCGACGGGTGGTGGAAGGGTCACAACGGTCGAGCGGGAGGTCACACTCACGAAACAGGTTGAGAGGAAGTTGAGGGCAGGGTACGTATACATAGGCCCTGCCAAGGATTTCGGCTGGTCATATTCCCACGACCAGGGTAGGAGATGGGCTGATAGCCGCGTCCGGGGTGTTGAGAGCGTATACATTGAGGGGGTCGGCGATGCAGAAGTTAAGGGTGCTATGAAGAGCCTCATAGAGGTTGAGGGCGTCGAACTGGTAGTAGGAACTAGCTTCGGCTATATGGACCCAATGGCTGAACTCGCATCCCAATACCCTGAGAAATACTTCGTCCACATAAACGGCTTCAGGGCTGGAGCACTCGGTAACGCTCCTGAAAACATGTCGGTGGGAGACATTAACACCTACCAGCTCTACTATCTCGAAGGCCTCGCCGCCGGAGCTGTTACAAGGACAGGGGCTGTAGGAGTGGTGGCTACGTTTCCTGTCCCCGTCATTAATAGGCTCGTCAACTCTTTCATACTAGGGGCTAGATACGCTTACAAGAAGAGGACAGGCAAGGAGGTTAAGGCTCGGATCGTCTGGCTGAACACTTGGTTCGACCCAACAAAGGCTCGAGAAGCGGTCATCTCGCTAATAGACACGATAGACGCCGACGTCATATCATCATCCGAGGACTCGCCAACCGCCCTTCAGGTGGCCGAGGAATACACCATCCAGAAGGGACGGCGGACTTGGTGTTTTAGCCACTACACAGACATGACGAGGTTCGGCCCCAACTCTCATCTAACCGGCCACATAGTCAACTGGGGGGCTCTCTATCTCGAGTTTTACAAAATGATCCTGACAGGCACTTGGCAGTCAGTCGACATATGGGCGAAGCTAGGCGACTTCACACCCTCGAGATGGGCCAAGCCCCCGGAGCAGAGCACGCTCGGCAGTCCCGAGGGCGCGGTCTACATGGCTCCACTAAACCCCGCTATACCTGAGGATATGCAGCTCCTCATAAGGAAAAGGTATGAGGAGATGAAGGAGGGGCTCTTCGAGCCGATAAGCAGTGAGGGGAACATGGGTGAGCCCATCCGGGACTCTAAGGGCGTGGAGAGGGTAGGCGTGGGTGAGCGGGCAGACCGAACCATGCTTATGAACATGGACTGGATAGTAGAGTACGCCGCAGAGACATGAGAGAAGAGACCGATACCCTAATACGGAAAATAACTGTACTCGATCCTGCAGGCTCAAAAGTCCTCCGCGACGTTGACGTTGCAATAAAAGACGGAAAAATATCCCAGATAGGGAGCGGAGTTAAACTGGATGCGGTTGAGGAGATCGAGGGCGAGGGGAAGATAGCCATCCCCGGCCTCGTAGACGCGCACACACACGTCTTCCAGATATTTCTTAGGGGAGCCCTCTCCTTGAGAGAGCTCCAAGCCCACCCTGTCTGGCTCCGAGTCCTCATCCCATTCGAGGCGGAATTAACTAAGGAAGAGGCGAGGATAAGCGCCGAGCTCGCCTGCCTGAACATGATCATGAAAGGCGTCACGGCTTTTGCCGACGCAGGCGGCCCACACCCAGAAATACTGGCACAAGTGGCTACTGAGGCGGGTCTACGCGGACTGGTGACACACTCCACAATGGATGCAGGGCCCGAGAACTATAGGCGGACAGTCCAGATGAATAGACAGCTTGTCCACAAATATGGTGAGGGGCGGGTCAGAGGATGCTACTCTATCAGACAGATCATGACCTCGACAGACAGCCAGATAGACGAGACCTTCAGATACGCTCGAGAGGATGACGCCCCAGTCCACATGCACCTAAACGAGGAGGTCTCGGAGATTCAACAAAGCCTCAGTAGGTGGGGGTTGAGGCCGGTTGAATACCTCCATAATAAGGGATACCTGAGCAGCAAGGTTATAGCGGCTCACTGCGCATTCCTCACCGCTCAAGAGATACAGCAACTCTCAGCGTCTGGAGCCACGGTTGTTCATTGCCCAACAATCGCCATGCTCTACATGAATTTCCCGAGAATCCCAGAGCTACTCGCATCAGGAGCGAATGTCGCGATTGGAAGCGACGGCGGCAGCTATAGACCATTAGACCTGTTCCTAGAGATGAATGTGATGATCAGCGGGCTCACAGGATACTACGGCACACCATACCACGACTTCAACATCATAACACCCCAGACAGCACTGAGAATAGCGACCTATAATGGAGCAAGGATCTTCGAGGACAAACTCGGCAGGATCGAAGAAGGCTACACCGCCGACATAGCGATAATAGACACCCGCAAACCACACCTCACACCCCTCCACGACCCCAACCTCCTCCCCCTATACGCAACGGGCGAAGACACAACAGACCTGATAATAGACGGCAAAATAGTGATGAGGAACAGACAAGTCCTCACACTCGACCAAGAAAAAATCCTGCAAGAAGCCCGCGAAGCCCAGCCCCAAATCCTAGAAAAAATAAAGAAGATAGCCGGATAAGCGAAGCCCTAATCAAACCCACTCATTCAACAGTGGGTGGCTTAGGCGTCTACATAGTTTACGGGATGGTGTGTAGCCCCGCCATGAAAATCATCCCCCACAAAGCCCGGGAGGGGATTTGAACCCCTGTAAAGCGGCTCTGCAGGCCGCCGCCTAACCGCTCGGCCACCCGGGCCCGAATGAAACCCTATCACACCCAAGTTAAAGTCTTTACCCCAGCCAACTATCAAACGCCATAACAGTTTATTTCCTAGACTCCCCCACACTAGCTTCTGGAGCGGGGGTGGCCGAGCCAGGTCAAAGGCGGCGGGCTTAAGATCCTCCGGACCACGTTGGGAGACCCGCTCCCGTAGGCCAGAGAGCTGTCGGGCGGAAGGGTTCGTGGGTTCGAATCCCACCCCCCGCACACATATTTTGGGTCAAAATCATTGGAGACGCCTCATAAACCCTTTTTCAAGTCCCGGCGTGACCAGTAGACGATGATAACTACTTCACTTTTTCAGGCAGGGCAGTAAAACAACATAGCCCAAGCTAGCTAGATCTCTTTCACGTGCGGTGGCTGAGAAAGGGTATGTGGCTCTTTAAGACTGCACTACTATCTGCCCAAACATTCCTCTGTCAGCATGAGTTTGTGGCAGTGTACCAACGAGTGCACCACAGAGATACCAGTATGTTCCGGGCGTTGTGAATTTAATCTCAAACACAACTGTTTTTGCAGGCTCGACTTCAACGTCTTCTTCAAATTCCTTATCCACCTTCAATATCTTCAACCCCCACTTCTCCATCACCGCATGATACTCATGTGATTCCTCTATCTCCTCCGCGTCCTTCATCCCCTGCGTCATCAGCCCTCCAATCACTTTATGAGCCTCTGAAAGGAAGGCGTCCTTATCTTTCACAACCATAAACTCATGCTTAATCCCACCCCTATTGACTAAATTTATCCTGACAGTCTCCCCCACTTTAACAGTCAGCGTCGGGCCCCCTGAAAAGCCATTAAACCCAAACTCCCTCGCCTCCAGTTTATATTCCTTTACGCTTTGCAGGAAAATTAACAGGTATGCACCCAGACTTGCTGCTATTGCTATGATCAAAACACCTATTATGATCAACACACTCTTCCTCATATATTGGTGTATAAGGAATTATCTCTACATAATAATATTTTTTATATAATTACTCAAGTCTTAGTGATTCTTTTACACTCTAAAACAAGTAATTATAGTTCTTAAAAGGTTGACTAAGATTCCAGTATAGCTTTTCCGTCACTCAGCCCAACCTATATATGTTGTCTGGGCCCCTGTAGTCTTGTGGAGAGGCTTAGGATTGATGCCAAGGACGCTGAGATTGTCAGGATTCTACAGTCGGATGGCAGGGCTAGCTGGAAGGAGATAGCTGAGAAGATCCACCTCAGCATTCCAGCCGTCAGGTCGCGGGTGAAGAGGCTTGAGGAGCTGGGAGTAATTAAGGGGTATATTGGCTGTGGTGGACTCGTCGAGAATTTGCTTACAGTCAGTGTGGCGAGCATTCTCAACTTGATCTATTCATCCTGTATAACATTCTGATGAGTCTTATGACTTCTTCCAGCTCTATCTCCGAAAGTGTTTCCAAGTTGTTGAGCTTCTTCACCACTATTTCTTTGGCCTCTTCATAGACTGTCAATCGTTTCTCTTTCTCAGCTCTGAGTAGTGCTGCGCCTAGGCTGGAGATGAAAACGCCGAGTATAGATATTCCCGCAACCATTAGAATCGAGCCCACAATTCTCCCCAAAATAGTAACTGGAACTATGTCGCCATATCCAACTGTGGTTACAGTCGCCAAAGACCACCAAAACGCATCACCCAAATCCTTAATTTTAGACTCTGGCACATCAACCTCTAGGACATACGCTGAGACAGTCCCTATGAACACCACAGTCGTTGAAACGGTTAATAGGTAAAACAAATGGCTTTTCCTCGCAATTTCTGTTATGTGGGAAAGCGCCCGGCTAGTTCTGGCTATAGCGACAGCTAACCTGAAAAACCTGAAAAGTCTAAAAGACCTAAAAATAGCGCCGATAAATGTCTGGGTCTCCAGAAGGTAAAAAAGTGCTAGGGGAAGTAAAGCGAGAACTTCATACCAGTGCCTTATCAAGTATTGTGCAGCATTGCCTGACGACTTAGACCTTGAAAGGAGGTCTAAAAGTAGGACGAAGATTATCAAACCATCCGCGATCATAATAGCTAGGAGTTCCGAAAAACTTAGGGAGGTGAAATACTCAATTAAAATTAAACCAATAGAGGCTAAAGCAACGACCCCTACGACTAGCTCTTTTTTCGAGGTCATGTTTTAGAGTGTATTATTAAAAAAAATATAAGTTTTTACGACTCTCCATTGGTAATGAGTCGCAGAGCATCAATAGCGTCTTGAATTTTGTCTGAACTGTTTGGGACCGAAACTCTAATGGGAATAAGCTGAACCAACTTCGTGGCAAATTGTATGGACTTTCACAGAAAAGCAGCGCGAAAAAAATATTTTAAGAGCCCCCATACGACTCTAGGCATGTTACAAGTAAGCGGGATAGAGCCTCCCCTTCCTCCCGTTTGGTCGGAGCCTCTCGCCTTCCTTTCGGGTCTTGGATGGGTCCTACTAAGAACCTTTCTGACATTTGTCCTCGTCTTCATAATAGGGCTCGCCTCTGTTAGGGTAGTTGATTGGATCACACCAGGTGTCAGAGAGGTCTCGAAAATACGAGGCAACCCGCTAGCAACTGGCATATTCGCGGCAGGCTTCTTCATCTACTTGGCACTCGGGATAGTAGCTTCTATGACTTCTCCTCTCCCACTAGGTGTTGAAACTGGTGTTGCGACGCTAAATGTCAACCCCTTCGTGCTAATTATCTATAAACTTATCACACTTCTCGCAGCTGTTCTGCTCTCATACTTGTTTGCCACGATATTCTATAGAATCTTAGCCAATTGGGAGCCCTTTGGGATCGATTTGGACGACGTTGATAAGGAGCCTGTGGCAGTCGGCACATACTTTTTTGGCTATTTCATATTCTTAGGCGCAGTTGTTTACGTCGCTCTGCTTCTACCGGTGGTCTGAGTATGGCCAGCATTCTTGCCGAGGCATTCCTAACATTGTTTAAAAGAATTCCGGTTGTAGTGCCCACTGAAGAAGTTTATCAGAAAGGCTCGATATCCATGAGATCAAGCACACCCTGGCTCGTGGGCGGTGTCTCGGCTGCCGTTTTGCTAGTTGCGGGCTTTATATTACAGGGTGGTTTTACAGGTATCGTCTTCTATCTTGCCCTCTCCTTGCTCCCAGTCGCAGTTCTTTTCGGCTGGTTATTAAAAACTGACAGATATGAGCCCGAACCTAAATCCCTTATCTTAGCAGTAGTGGGGATAGGTGTCTCCGTCTCGGCTACTTACAGTCTTGTACAACTCCCCTCTGGGATCACTTATTATTTCTTTCGAATGACGGTTATAGAGCTGATCTTTCTACTTATCCTATATGTGTTAGACGCAAACAGAATTACTGGGAGAGAGTTTAACGACCACCTTGACGGCGCTATCTATGGCCTAAGCTTGGGCCTCGGCTACGTTCTATACGAGAATTTTCACATGTTATTGTTAGGAAGTCAGTTAGTGAGGCCAGAATATCTCCTCTTGCTTTCTTTAGAGGGATTTACACTGGCTGTGTTTCCGGCATTGACAGGTTGGTGGATAGGCTATGTAAAGGCGAAATATGTCTCAATCGGCTTCAAAGACGTCTTCGCAGGTTTCATCCCCGTAATTATTCTCAAACTATTGTGCCTTTCGATTTTCACTTTTGCAGCCATGCTAGAGATTATATCCCGTATCTTAATAACCCTCTTTTTAGCGCTCCTATTTCTCTCGGTACTTGTTAGACGGATTTCTTGGGCATTGCAGGATGAGATTGCGTGGGGATACGCTGCAGGAAAGGCGCCTGTCGAGAAGGGGGCATGACCAAGATGAAATATAGCAGGGTTTTAGCAATTGCTGTTTCTCTTCTGTTGGCCGTGTCGATTATCCCATTCTCATACTCACAGCAACCTCCCGGATATATCCAGCCTGGATTAAGGTTTGTGTACCAGTTATTTGACGTTCAAAAGAAACAACCTGAAAATGCTTTCCACAAATACGTAATAGAGTCAGCGTCCACACAAGGAATCATAATCTCCATCGAGTCAGACATTATGAACAACGCTCGACTCAGCATATCACCATCAGGGGAGTTTAATCCAGGTAATAGGATTGACCTATGGATCTCACCAGATGTAAATCCGGGAGAAAAGTTTTCCATTATGGGTACAGAGGCAATTGTTGTTCAAAAAGGGTTCGACCTCGGTCAAGGGATTAAGGTGACTATTGTGTCCTCTACAGACCAGAGCATTTCATGGGTGTACATTGATGATGGACCGCAGCAGTTATCTCAGCTGCGGGGGTTGCTGTTTCAAATTTATTTCGTGAAAAACAACAAGTTAGTCGGCCTTGTAAACATTGAGCGGGCCGGCCCCGCGACCACAACCTCCTCATTCACCACAGTAAAAATAACTGCACAGCGGACTACATACACCACTCAGAAGACTACTGTCATCCGCGACGAGACAGAAACTCTATTGGAGACCGTTGAGTCAACTGTAACCTCCGTCGTGACTATAACCGAGTCTACGATCGTAACCACTACAGTACAATCTACTGCGACCGTTACAGTGGAGGGGAGGATAGAAGACCAGCCACTCTTCCCATTGCCCTTGGCCATCGGGGCTGCAGTAGCTGTTATAGGCATTGCTGCATTTATTGCACGGTCACGTAAAAGGCCCCCTCCACCCGTGTATCCATACCCACCACCTCCACCGCCACCTCCACAGCAACACCGAGCAGCGCCCGCCCAGAAGTTTGGTTACTGCCAAGCATGTCGCTTCCCATTATACGCCGTAGAAGCAGTGTCTGGAAGGTGTGGATTCAAGTATGGCTAACCGACTAATGACAGCTCTCGCAATAGTAGTACTCCTACTAATAGTATCCGTTGTCCCCGTGTATTCCCAGCAGGAGAAAGTTGAATGGCATAAACCCAGGCCTTTCCTAGGAGCCCAGAAGACCCTCGTCGTTTTGGTGGACTTTACGGACGTAAGAATGAGAATCTCGGTCGATCAGGCACGTCAGATCGTGGAAGTCGTTAACAGATTTGTTAAAACAGCCTCATACGGCAAGGCTTGGCTGGATTATACGGTATATCCAAAAGTTATTACCTTGCCGCAAACAATGGCTTACTATGGGGCGCCAGAACCCGGGGCTCAGAGAGGCGACAACAGAGCTAGAATAAACGAGTACCACCTGACTATTATGAGATATATTAAGGAGAGAGAAAGAATAGATATTACACAGTTTAAGCATTTAATAATAATTCACGCGGGTAAGGACGAGGCAGCTGGCGGCTCACCAAACGACATATGGAGCCATTGCTTCAGTTTCCCTATTCTAAACGACTGGATTGAACAATATGGCTTTGATAGGGTTGAATCGGAGCTGAGAAGACAAGGAGGTGACTGGATAGTGGAGTTGCTCATGCATAGGACGCGCGATGGGAAGGGGCACCTGCTAGCGGGCATAGAGACTGTTGCGGAAGAAGACTTTCCCGCCGTCATGGCACATGAATTTACTCACAGTATGTGGATATCTGACCATTATGTCTATTCTAAAGACGGGTATAGTCAGGGGAGCGAAGTTGGTGTCTGGACAAACATGGACTACGGCTCATTTCTAAACCCACCAGTCGATATAGATGGTTGGTCAAAGTACATTCTTGGATGGATTGAACCAGTCATGGTTAATAAGGATGGTGAATATGTCATACACACTCTAGACAAGCCCGATGAACCTCACGCCTTAATCATCCCCATAAATGATGAGGAATACTACTTCGTCCATGCGCGAAGGCTTGCGGGGATGGACGCCGGCCTACCCGGGCCAGGAGTATTAGTCTTCAGAATAAACAAGTATATACCGAGAAACGAGGAAGGCAAAGGGTATTTTATACGCCTTATAGATGCCAACCCAAATACACCACCCGAGTGTAGAGAGTTTACAAAAGAGAGTGTGAGGCTTTGTGAAGGATTAGACGCGCCACATTTCGATGAAAGACACTACAGTGGTAGGTGGCAGAGGTTTGAGATCAACTTATTAAACTCTGAGTTTGTCAGCGAGGAGGGTTACCAAGTTAAAGTTATTGAATTTGATGAGCAACGGGGGGTCGCGCGGTTATACGTAAGTCTTGGAGGAGTGGCTGGAGAGGCTGAAGGGGGTGAGGATACGGAAACAACGGCAGAAACAACTGTGCAAGAGGAGATTAGGACTGTTACGAGAACCGTGACAGGGACTGTGGTTGAAACTTTCTACACTACTACTCAAGTGGTTAGGGGTGAGACAAGGACAGTAGTTGTCACCGTGACTGCAGTTTCTCCACCCAGACAGCAATCAATCGAAGACTATGTGAGCATTGCAATAGTCTTAGCTTCTCTGCTTTTCGCAGCATTCCTTCTAAGCCGCAGGAGGGGTATAAAGCGTTTTTACCCGCCTCCTCCACCACCAACATCATATCGCTTCTCCTTTTACAAGCCCGCCACAATGTTACAGGCTTGTAAATCACGGTGGCCTATATTGGGTGATCACACCCTTCGCAGACAGTCTTTTTAACACATTCAATATATGTGGTTTTGCCGAGAATCTAATGTAAAGGTATGTCGTAGTCATCGAAATTGTAAGGAGTAGGTGAATAGCTAGGGCGAGAAGAGTTAGGGCGAGGATAATGTCGCCGTTGGCTACTGAGAAGGTTAAACCGATAGGCGAGAATATAAAAGTATATATCTCAATCATCTCGTCTGCAAGGCTGTGGATTCTCGGGGTCTCCATAACTTTTTTAGTCTCATCAAACACTCTGATGCCTAAATCTTCATAAAGCCATAGGACAGGTCCAACATAAAGAGAACCCAATGAGATGGCGACAATAGATGCCAACGCCGCGCCAGCTGTTGCGGCGAACGGGTCGCCGCCGAAAATCTCTATTCCCAGCAGGTCTAGAATACTTGTTACTGTCGTGGTCACACCAAGCCCGAAGGCCATTGGGTAATATGAACGTGACACGACATTCATCAAAGTAGTCTCCTCCGGTGATGGGGGCTCGACTGCCACCAATTTAACGGTGCTGCTCCCCCTTACTCTTCTCATAAGCAAATAGGAAGTCAATCGGTCTGCAAAAAAGTGCCAAAAAACCCACGTAATCAATGCAGGCAACACATATCTGGTGAAAAAAACTTGAGACAATACTACTGGGAGGAGCGGCAAGTATAATGCCAATAGAGCGGCTAAGCTTAGACTGTTTTCATGCGGGTTAGGAGCTATCTTGACCCCATGCATCGATACACGTCTGTTAATAATGACTGCAGAGACTACCCCGGAGGTTAAGAGCGCTGGTCCAACAGCCCAGGTCAAGGACAGCAAGGTAGATGATAACATGTAAGACTCCAAGGGAAAATAGGCTGATAGAGTAAACGAAGTTGTAGATATAAGCAGCCCCGCCGTCACTGAGTACAGATACCATTTCCTCAAAGGGTGTAGTCCGCTGACAATCCAGCCCGCCCCGAAAGCCATTACAGCAGGCCCGACGTCGAACTGTAACACGTCAGTAATGTAGAAAAACCGGCCATCTACAGCAGTGAGCCACCTGTTTTCTAAACCCAAGCCAAGTATAAAGCCAATTGCGGTTAATAGAAGGCCGTTAAGCAACACCAATATACCAGACTTTGGGGACGGCTGAGCCACATCTACCACCTTAACAAGCCAGCCCTTCTCGCAAAGGCCAAGGAAAGAAGTAATGTTAGAACAATTATAAAGGTAGGGTGTCTGAATAGTAGGACATCAACTGTCTCATTTCTTATCTGCGCTGCGGGAGCCCTCTGCAGCGCGAGGTATGTTGCGAGGAAGTTTACTCTCCACAACCTGTTTACGAACTCCTCTGACCTAAGAGAACCTTCTTCAAAAAGCTGATAATACCCGTTTTTAACTGAGACCTTGCTGATTGCGAGGGGTAAAGCCGAGCTAAGCTCGCGGGGCAGCTCCACGTATCTTTCGAGTATAAGAAGAGCGGTTGGGAACCTTAAATCAGTCACCAAAATTCTCCCCCCTTTCCGTGCCTCTGTAACAATTTCCTCAACCGTCACTTTGGGATCAAGCGGATAAACATTCAAAACGTTGGCTGGTAAGAAGAGAATTCGATCACCAGCCCTCCACATTTTAGCGATGGATCCACATAGTTCTAAGGCATAGTCGGCTGCTACTTTAGAATACTCCAAATGATTATTTTCCGCAGCGCCCACCAGCGCCATCAGAGACGAAATGAGAGAGGGATAATTTTCTGGCGTTATAGGCATTGAGCGGGTCTGGTTAACGACGTAGTCTATGTGAACTGACCAGAGAGCGACGAGCTCGTCTGGAACTTCAAGCCCAGCTTCACGAGCAGCCTTAATCAATAAAGAGAGTTTGGAGAGAGATGTAGTAAGACCTTCAAGCCCTCCCCGAGCGGAGAATTCTATTATATCGGTGTAATGTTGTGTATACTCTCGTATAGATTCTTGGACATCTTTTGTAAGTGGCGCTCCACCGGTGATTCTTGAAATCCTCGAAGACTGGAGGAGATATGCCGCCTTAGATGTTGCTGGGGTCCAGCCGACCCTCTTCTCGAGGCTTTCCGCGAGACTCAATAGGTTAGATCGACTTCTCAAATCCTTTGTCAGCCCGTAGTGAGTCGAGAGGAAATCGGCCGCCAAAAGGTGTGTAATGTGATTCTCAAAGTCAGAAAACCTCTCTGAATCAAATCCTAGATCGACCCCATCTTCTGACTCAATGCGATAGTTGACCCTGTCCGCAACCCGGTCAAGTAAATCCAAAGATTGGGGGTCGCCAAGACCGATATGCAGGTTAGCAGCCATCAGCCCTACAAGGACCTGGCCCCTCAAGGAGCCTGAAGTGTCAAATTCTCTCGAGACACTACCATCCTGTGCCACGAGCCCCATGACATATTGCAGGTCTCCCATGAGAGTCTCCCTCACGTCTCTTACACTAGGCTCTTGGGCATAAACGGTTGTTAGAAAGAGGATAAATGCTATAGTGGAGGCGAGAAGACTTTTAATCATCACAAATCGGAGTACTTGTCTGGAAACAATATTTAAACCTTTGCCCCTAGCAAACTACAAACTCTGTCAATTTTATCTCAATGACAGGTTCTTATTAGCATGGATGAATCACCGATACATTTTAGCATTAGTTTATCCCTGCGTATGCCGAAACGTTTTAATTCTGCCCGGTAGAAACCTTAACGAAACGGCTTGTCATCCATACCTAGGGGAAAGTTAATCGGGATGAGTGTATACAACCCTGATGGTACATTAATCGGAACAATTCAAGATATAGAACTGCCGGTTGGCGGCGGTGAGATAGGCTTACAAATTCTATCAAAGTTTAATACGATAGAGAGGGTTTCATGGTCGATGGTCGCCGCCGCAGGTGACATAGTTATTTTGAAGGAGAAGGTAGAGCTTAAACAGCCTGAGCAGCCTCCCACAGCTCCTATATACACACCAACAGTCACAACTCCTCCTCAACCTCAGCAGCGCGGCGGCATATTCACCGCAGTCACATCAAAGCTTCCATTAGGTAAGAAAGAGAAAGCCGTTTGCCCCACATGTGGGCGAGAACTCTCCTGGATCGAACAGTATCAGAGATGGTATTGTTACAACTGCGGCAAATACGTTTAAAACTCTATTATTCATAGCTTGATAGGTATGGTTGCCGTTTAGGCTCTTCAAAACTGTTTGAGCTACCACAGTTTTCTAAACTTTTCTGCTAAGATGGTAACAGGCACATTCAGTAGCACTGCATTTATGGCTGCAAAACTATCTGCCTAAATATCCCTGTGGCGGTGTATTTTAGAGGCGGTCCCTTACTTAGCCTTATTAGATATCTACTTCCCAGCGAGTGAAAAAGATGTCACAAACCCCCCATCCAGTTCCCTCCGTCCTCCTAAGTCAGGCCATATCATGTGGTGAGCCGGTACTTAATTTAGGATGTTGTTGGAGCCTACTAGTCCGCCTAGGATGCTAAGTGCCAAGAGCTTTATTCCACGCAACAGCTCATGCGCGTTAGAGGTCTTAGAAATGATTGGGCGGCAAGTTTTATGATCTCGGAATATGTTGGAAAGACGTGTATTGTGTCCACAATATCCATTATTGTCCCGCCGTATTTGATGTAGAGTGCTGCTTCTGTTATGAATTCTGCTGCGTTAGGTGAGAGTATGTGCACACCCAAAACTCTCTCGCCGTCAGGGCTTATTACAAGCTTGGCCAAACCTTTTCCTCCACCTATTCTAGCCTTAGCGACGTTCTCCAATTCCACAACCCTGCATGAGCAGGCTCCAAACCTCTCCACAACCTCCTTCTCAGTCAATCCCACGGATCCCACCTGAGGCTCTGTAAAAACAACGACGGGGACTGCAGTATAATCCATACTGGCCGACCCCTCCCTAACTATGTTGGATGCAGCCACAGCACCCTCACGAGCTGATAGCGTCTCTAACATAAGCGGCTTAGCGACACAGTCGCCTGCGGCATAGATGTTGGGTGTGCTTGTCCGCATCATCTTATCCACCTTTATGAAGCCGCGGTTGTCAACCGA
>CAKZUF010000051.1 GCA_937921685.1 uncultured archaeon | reverse complement strand
CTCTCAACGGGCAGGGAGATAGTAGTCAGGGTGGCGTTTAAGCCGGCAGCCTCTATATCTAAGCCCCAACACACACTCAACATTAAGAAGAGGGAGATGGAGGAGATAGTCGTGTCCGGGAGACATGACCCATGCATCGTGCCGAGGGCCGTCCCTATCGTAGAGTCGGTTGTCGGCATCGTTCTCGCGGACCACGCCCTCCGGGCAGGCCTCATACCACCAGTCCTAAGAGGTGTAAAATAGTTGGGGAGGGACGAGATCGAGCGCCTGAGGGAGGAGATAAGGGCGGTGACAATGGAGATTATTCGAGGTATAGCCAAGAGGAGGCAGCTAGCAGAGAGGCTAGGCGAGGTAAAGAAGGCGCTGGGCATGGATCCTGTCGACCTTGACGCGGAGTCAGAGCTCAGGGCCCAGGTAGCCGAGGCGGCAAAGGAGAGCGGCCTAGACCTGGAGACCGCCCAGAGGATGCTCAGCCTCCTCATCCGAGACGCGATACTCGTCCAGCAGCCACAGAGCAAGCCCAAGATCACCCACATGGACATCTTCAGGAGGGCCAAGCAGCTGGAGATGAGCGGCGAGAAGGTATACCACCTCGAGGTCGGTGAACCAGACCTAGGAGCTCCAAGCCAGGTCGCGGAAGCCCTGAGCTGGGCGGCTATGAACGGCTTCGCAGCTTACGGTGAGGCTAAGGGAAGGCCAGAGCTGCGGGGGGCGATAAGAGAGCTTCTACGTGAGAGGCTCGGCGTAGACGTCTCGGAGGACCAGATAGTGGTCACGCCTGGTGGAAGATTCGCGGTATACCTGGCTGCCGCCTCCACACTGAGGCCAGGCGACCAAGCAGTAGTGATAGACCCGTCATGGCCGCTCTACAAGCAGGTAGTTGAGATGATGCATGCTAGGGGTCTGGCGATACACACCACGCTGGAGGATGGTTGGCGCCCCAGACGGGAAGCACTGGAGAAAATCCTTAGACATGGGCCGCGGACAGTATTCCTCAACTACCCAAACAACCCCACAGGAGTAACACTCGGGCGGAACGAGCTGGAAGAGCTTGTAGACGAGGTAAGACGCGCAGGCGCATACCTAGTCAGCGACGAGGTCTACATGGACTACTGCTTCACAGACTTCACTTCAGCCCTCGAGATAGGGTATGAGAAGACCATAATGGTAAACTCGTTCTCCAAGAGCTGGGGGATGACAGGCTATAGGATAGGATACCTCGTGGCTAGCAAGGAGATAGCGGACAGGGCTGCTAGAATCTTGTCCCAGCTGATAACATGCGTCCCCGAGTTCATACAAATGGCCTCGATAAAGGCGATCGAGGATAGGGAGACGCCGAGGAGGTATGGCGAGATAATGAGGCGGCGGATAGAGATGGTGTGTAGAGAGCTCGATAGAATTGGCGCAAAATACGTGAAGCCGAACGGAGGCATGTACGTCTTCCCCAGGATCGGGGGCGAAGGCTTCGACTCGGCAGAGTTCGCCCTAAACCTCCTCGAAAAGGCTAGGGTCGCGGTTGCCCCAGGCACCGCATTCGGCGACTATCCAGAATACATCAGGATATCTGTGGGCCTAGGAGACGAAGACCTCAGGAAGGGATTACAAGTGCTAGCCGAAAGCCTGAAGAAAACCCGATAACAAGAGGAGGGCTAGACGAGCAGCCGCTCTGTCTTCCCATCGTATATGTGTATCTTACTCTCCTCGAACCCGACCCACACCTTCTGACCAATCTGCAGTGGTAGGGGAGATGTAATCGCCTTGATAATCTCCGAGTCTATTTTAAGGTCTACAACCAGGTTTGCCCCCTGATGCTCAACCACGTAAACCTCGCTCTGGAAGACCGAAGAGCCGGCCTTCTCCAAAGTTATCCGTATGTCCTCCGGCCTCACACCTAAGAAAGCCTCGCTGGACTGCGCGCCCTTCAACACGGCCTCGGAATATTCTGGCGAGAGGGTATAGCTGAAAGAGCCCGCATCGAGAACCACATTCCCCCCCACCTGCTTTATGGCTGCCTTTATCATGTTCATGGGCGGGCTTCCAATGAATGTTGCAACAAAGGCGTTTGCAGGCCTGCTATAGATCGTGTTGGGGTCGTCGTACTGCTGAACCTTACCCTTGTTCATGACTGCAATCTTATCAGCCATAGCCATAGCCTCAGCCTGATCATGAGTCACATATACAGTAGTAGTCTTCAACTCTCTCTGGAGTCTCTTAAGCTCAGCCCTCATGAAGAGCCTCAGCTTCGCATCCAGGTTGCTGAGCGGCTCATCCATGAGAAAGACGCGAGGCCTCCTGATAATCGCTCTCCCGAGGGCAACGCGCTGCTGCTCACCACCACTAAGCTGCCTAGGCTTCCTATCAAGTAGGTGCGAAATCCCGAGAAGATCCGCTACCTCTTTAACCCGCCTATCGATCTCCCCCTTTTCAACCTTCCTCATCTTCAGGGGGAAGGCCAGATTGTCGTAGACCTTCATGTGGGGGTAGAGAGCATAGTTCTGGAAGACCATTGCCACGTCCCTATCCTTAGGTGGAAGATCATTCACTATGCTGTCGCCTATCCATATCTCGCCCTCGTCGGGGGTCTCTAGGCCGGCGATGCAGCGAAGGGTAGTCGTCTTTCCACAGCCCGAAGGCCCCAGCAAGACCACGAAGTCGCCGTCAGGAATTTCCAGCGTGACACCGTCAACCGCCACCACCCTGTCAAACTTCTTGTAAAGATTAACTAGCTTTACTGAGGCCATCCAAGAATCTACCTCTGAGACGCTTTAATAAGTTTTTTGCGCTGGAAAATCAGGCCCGCAATGTATTAAGGGAAGTTAGGATGGAGAGGGCGTCGCGGGTTGTCAGATGGTATATTCGCTTGTTTGCGAGTTCTTGTGGCGGCTCATACCCCATCCTCCTTAAAACCTTCCCCAATACATGTCTTCTGTCTGTGAATATTTGTTTTAGGAGTCTGAGCTGGGTGGCTTCGAGAGGTGCTTGCTCATTTCTCAGCATTCTTATTATGCTGGACGCGACTCTGGGTCTTGGCTTGAAGGCGGATGGAGGTATCATGTCGAGGACCTCAACAGTGTAGAATAGCTGGGAGAGCAGGCTTATGTATAGATAGTCTCTGTATCCAGGCGGTGAGGATAGTTTCCTAGCGAACTCTCTCTGGAGCGTCATAACCACCAGGCGTGGTGTGGGTCTCGAGGCTATCCACTCGATGAGGGGTCTAGATATGTGGTAGGGGGGATTGCCGACAATCATTGTGAAATGTTCAGGGTTGAGCTTCAGCACGTCTCCCGTGACTACCTCGACGTTAGGCCAGCTTCTCAGCCTCCACCGCGCCTCAGCCGCGAGTCTAGGGTCTATCTCCACTGCTAGAACTCTGCATCCCCGCTCAGCTAGGAGCTCGGTAAGCCTTCCGTCTCCACAGCCAGGCTCTAGCACCACGTCATTTGCCGTAGGATTGGAGAGTTCGACAAGCCTTTCGAGTACTCGTCTGTTTATGGTTTGGTGCTGGCTTAGCCGCGTCATACGCTCTGATGAGCTGGGGGTCTTGTGAATAGCCAGTGCTTCGTGTTTGGGTCGGATAGTTCTTGAATGATTCTCCTAACTATTATCTTGTCTATGTTCTGGATGCCCACTCTCTTCTCTATGTCCGCGAAACTTTTGAATGGCTCCTTGTTCCTCTCCTCGATGATGCGCATGGAGAGTTTTCTGCCTATTCCAGGGAGGGCCTCCAGAGCATGCAGCCTCGGGGTCAGAGGTCCACAGGTATTAATGAACTGCACGATTCTATCTTCCCTCGACTTGACGAGCTCCTCGACCGCTCTATCCAGCTCGTATTTTGCGTTCTCTGTCAGCTCATGGTAGCCTATTCGCCTCACTATTCTGATGAGGGGGCGGGGTACATCTTTCCCGATGTAAATCCGCATGCCCGGCCTCGGGTTTAGGCTCTGATTAATAGCCGCCTCTAAGAGTGTGAAGTGTTCCACACCCAGGACCTGCGTCAGAAGCATTCCCCTCTCTATGTGTGAAGCCCTCTCAAGCCTTGTCGGTGGAAGTATATCGAGGACTATTGCCTCGTCCTCGTAAAGTTTTGGCTTGACACTCCTCATGACTCTTCCTATTCTTGGACCTGCTCTGCGTCAACCCCTTCGCGGAGATAAGACTCGATTGTCTGAACTATCTCGGAGAGTTTCTGGTCCGAGAAAAGTATGCTTGAGATGAGCCGCTTATAGCCTGACAGGACAGCCCTAAGCTCGTTAACATCTCTAGGACAGATGTTCACTACTTGGCAGGCCTCCTCCGGCTCGAGCCCGAACTTCTCCTGAAGCTCCTGCACAAGCTTTCTAGCCCTCTCGGCGGGGAGCTTCGCGAATGTTGTGACGTAGCTGTAGACTCTCAGCTGGAGGGGTGTGAGCTCCTCCTTCCTGATGGAGAGTAGCTCGGCAACCTCTGAAATAGTGAGGGGCGTGTAGGATAATATCTTCCTCGGCACCAAAGCTCACCCTGGGGATAAAGGTTTAAGATGCTCAGGCAGAACGTGCAGCTTCTTCAACTTCCCTCCCAGCTCCACCTCCACCACATACCCTCTTCCCCTCCGCTCTACGACACGGCCCACTCTCCCTTGGTATCGCTTATGCGGCATCCCCTTATGGGTTGAGGGATCTATATCTATGGCCACGGCCTGGCCTATCCCATACTCCTGAAGATACACCTCTGGCCTCGGGCCACTTCTCGCACCTACCCCCCTAGTAAAGAGCCGCCTAGTCCTATGTCTATATCCGCTATGCCTAGTCAACCCTCCTCCTCTACCCATTTAGCAGATGAAGCCCTATATAAAGAGACACGCCCCGCCTCTATTCGAATCCTACTTTAGACCCGACGGTTTTGAGGCTTCCCCGCATGGTTGTGGGGCTATTTTGTATGGTGTAGCGTCTTGAGTACGCCGAGAAATTTGAGACTTATGCTGGCGGGAGGATTGTCTAATATCTCAGCTATGCTGGGCCGGGTTCTACCAGAGTCTCCGTGTATGAGTTCCTTAACGTATAGCCCGCCGTCAGCCTCAACGTAGAGCTCGACAGTATAGGAGTCTATGAGCCTTGACTCTATATTGAGGATCCTCTTTCTCCTTAGCTTCTCCCCCCTCCTCTTCAGGACTCGAGTAGGGGTTTGCTGTTCTATGACAGCCCCTCTAAGAGAGGCTTCAAGCCTGGCTAGGTCCTCGCTGCTCACCGGCTTCGAAAACTGGATGGTGGCCATGTACCGCTTGGTAGACCCTTCTATCGCTTCCTTAAGCATCTTTAAGTCGTTGTGCGTGGCGGTCTTGAGCCACTCAACCTCAACCCTACCCTCCGAGTAGCTCTTTATCGCCTCTTTCAGGGCTTCGAGAGATATCTTCCTCCTCCTAGGCATTATCAGCTCGACTATGAATGGACGTCCTGTCCCCTCTACAGTCACGTCAACATCCTCTCGCCCGGCGGCGTGGAACTTGTATCCAATGGCGCCTGCCAGCCGCATCGCAGGCTCACAAACATACTCGGCCACCGAGTCCGGGTACATTCTCCCGAGGCCTCCGCACTTCTCACACCCGGCTCCCCAGCATGATGAGCAGTACCAAGGCGTCTGCGGGATGTCTATCCTGTTCTTGAAATAGTGACCATAGAAGTACAGTGGTGCTGGCTTGGCCTCGGCAGTCCCAGTAAATATGTCAACTAGTATGAGCATCTCAGGCGATGTGAAGTTGGCCGGCTTCCCCAGCGCCGCCTCCAGCCTCTTCCCAACCTCTCTCGTAATCTCTTTCCTCAGCGTCTCTGACTCGGTGAGACCAAACTCCGAGAATATCCGCTCCTCGATCGCGGCTATGTATTTAGGGATATACGCGCCGACGAGGAAGTCTTCAAACTCGTAGTCTGAAACCCTTCTAACCGCCTCTGCCACAACAGCGTCGATCACCTCGTCTGTGAGCCTATCTAGGCAGAT
>CAKZUF010000050.1 GCA_937921685.1 uncultured archaeon | reverse complement strand
GAAGTCTCTTGATAGTCTTATTCCGTTTGTGTTGAGCTGGATGTGGTCTACGCCAACTTCTTTGAGGATTTTTATTATCTCGGGTAGGTCGTCTCTGAGTGTTGGTTCTCCGCCTGTTATCTGGATGCTGTTGCCGGGGACCGGCCTCTCAGCCCTAAGGTTCAGGGCCATCTCCCTTATCTGGTCGAGTGTGGGCTCGTAGATGTATCCCGCCTTCTCGGCGTAGAAGAAGCAGTACCAGCAGTGTAGGTCGCACCTATTGGTTACGACTAGATTGGCTAGGCCTGTGTGGCTTAGGTGTGAGCTGCATAGTCCACAGTTGTAGGGGCAGACGCTCCTAGCTACCTCTACATCAGGATTCCCTGTACCCTTCCCGTCCTTAAGCCATCTCGCAAACCGGTAGTATATCTCCGCATCGCCGAAATACAGCTCATCGAACTCCCCATGCTTGGGGCAGGTCTTTTTGATGTATATCTTGCCGTTAATCTCTAGGACGTCGGCTGGGAGGACCTGGTAACACTCTGGGCAGATGCTCCTCGTCCTAGTGACCAGCTTCTCGACCGGCTTTGCCTCCTCTTTTGGCCTCTCCTGTACTATGGTTGCCATCCTATCTTCAACGGCCTTCGCAGGGCTGGCCTATTTAAGACTTATCCGACTAAATTCACCGTAACAAGGGTAGAATTGTTCTCAAACTAGTTTAGGTTAACAATTCATAAATACAGGAATTAAAGAGGAGATTATCAGAAGTATAAAAGGGGTCTTGGTAAGATGCTGCTCCCATCCGAGATAGAGGCGAGGGTCATGCTCCCCCTGCTGAGGGCCGCAGTAGTGACCCTGCTTGTCAGGGATCACGGCTTTCAGCAGAGGCGGGTGGCCAAGGCCCTCGGAATAACCCAGCCAGCCGTCAGCAACTACCTGAGGATGGCGCGCGGTAAGATGCGTGATCTTTTGGATAATATGACTATGCGAGAGGTGGCTGGGGAGATTGTTCACGCGATTCTTCGTGGAGAAGACGATATGGCTGTGAGGGAGCTAATCCAGAGGGGGCTTGAGAGGCTTAGGAGGGAGAGGGTCCTCTGCCTCGCCCACAAGACCCTTGAACCCGTCCTAGATGTTGATTCTTGCCACATCTGCGATTGAAACGCTTAAAAGCATCCAACACCGCCTCTATAAAACGTGAAGGCTTTCATCCTGGGGTCGGTGGGTAAGAGGAGCGAGCTTATAGAGTGTCTCCAAGCAACTAGGAGGGCCCAGTTCGTGGAGGAGGCCTACCTGATCTTCGGCACGGCCGACATCATCGCTAAGGTAAAGGTGAACAATCTTGAGCAGATTAACTCCGTTCTCGACACCCTCTACCAGAACGGCATCGTCGACACGAACACACTCATCGTAAACGAGGCCGGCCTAAACTTTGAGAGGCAGCTCGACAAGCCGAAGAAGAAGTGCGCCTACACATTCATAAAGATAAGGAGGCCGGCGGCGCCCAGGCTCTGGGACAGGTTCCTACAGGGCATAGAACATGTCACCGAAGCGTACGAGATCTTCGGCATATACGACGTGATTGTAGGCGTGAGCGAGGATGCTCGGAGCGATTTCTTCAACTCTTACTTCAGGAAGCTGTGGCTTCTCACGGAGATAAACATGAACTCCACAACAACCATGTTTACAGTGGATATCTAGGCTTTGAAGTGTTTGAGGGCCTGTTTTAAGCCCTCCGCTAGAAGCTGGACCTCCTCTTTTGTGTTGTAGATGTAGAAGCTGGCCCGCGTTGTCGCTACTAGGCCTAGCTTTGTGTGTAGTGGCATGGCGCAGTGGTGGCCAGCCCTGACTGCTATGTTGAATGTCCTGTCAAGATACTCTGCTAGGTCGTGGGGGTGGATGTCGCTGAGCACGAAGGAGACGAGGCCGCAGCGGTCCTTTACAGACTCGGGTCCAATAATCCTGAGCCGCGGAATCTCGGACAGCTCTTGGAGAGCCGTCTGGGTCAGCTCCTCCTCATGCCTCCTCACCCAATCCATGCCTATCTCGCGGAGGTATCGCACCGCAGCCCCGAGGCCCACTACGTCGGCTACACTGGGGGTGCCTGCCTCGAATTTCCAAGGTATCTCATTCCAACTTGAGCCGCTCAGCGTAACCTCCCTAATCATCTCGCCACCCCCCATGAAGGGCTCCATAGACTCGAGCAGCTCTTCACGCGCAATCAGGCAGCCAACACCCATCGGCCCCAGCATCTTGTGACCCGAGAATGCGAGGAAGTCGCATCCAATCTCCCTGAAACTGACAGGCATGTGGGGGACACTCTGTGCCGCATCAACCAGCACCGTTACGCCATACTCCTTCGCAGTCCTCGTAATCTCTTTGACAGGGTTGATCGTCCCCAGGACGTTTGATGCGTGGACTATGGCGAGCATGTCTGCATCCCTCAAGAGCTTGTCGATGGAGCCCAGGTCAAGGTAGCCGTCAGCCGTGATCGGTATAGCCTCGATTCTAAGCCCATTGATCTTTGAGACCAGCTGCCAGGGGACTATGTTGCTGTGGTGCTCCATCTCAGTGATCACTATCTTCCCACCCCTCTTGATCCTGTGGAGGGCGTATGAGTAGGCGACTAGGTTTATTGCCTCTGTCGTGTTTCTGGTGAAGACGACCTCGCGCCAGCTGTTCGCATCCACAAACTTTGCGATCTTTCTTCTCACGTCCTCGTAGAGCTGGGTAGCCTCTATTGAGAGGCTGTAGACGCCCCTGTGGACATTCGCGTTTGCTTTGGCGTAGTATAGCACCATAGCGTTTAATACCCGTCTCGGCTTCTGCGTAGTAGCCGCATTATCCAGATAGACTAGGGGCTTAGGCCCCCTTACCCTGGTGAATATTGGGAAGTCTTCTCTAATCCTGTAGGGTGACCTAGACGCGGCCTCCATGCTCAAACTATGAAGCAGATACAGCAAGATTGATATAAGTCTGCGCATACTCTCCAAACCGGCTAACGGTTATATCCATCGACTACCGTATAGGAACGTGCCTTGAGGTTTAAGGAGAGTGAGGTTCGCTTTCTCGAGAGGAACGAGCTATGCCGCCTAGCTACACTGGACAGTGACGGGTCACCCCATCTGGTTCCAGTATGCTACATATTCAGGGACGGCTTCTTCTACATTGTCTCAGACCTGGACACGGCTAAGGTTAGAAACATAAAGCGTGACAGGCGGGTTTCAGTCCTAGTAGACCAGTACCAGCCGAACAAGGCTGTCCTCATCCGGGGCGAGGCGGAGATTCTTACGCATGGTGAAGAGTTTAAAAAGATGTCTGAAGCCTTCTTCAAGAAATTTGCCTGGGCGAGACGCGACCCCTGGGATGAGGGTGAAGTTGCGCTGATAAGGGTGAAGCCGGTCAAGAAGATTAGCTGGGGCCTGAAATAGAGTGGCTGGGGCGGGCCGCCTTGAAGACCACTCGTAGAATCTCCTACATCATAGCTATCTCTGCCATCACCCTGATTTCTTCGCTATACGTCTGGTTCCCATTCCTCGGGACTCGGGCCGCGCCAATGCAGCATTTCGGAAATGTTTTGGCCGGCGTGTTGGTTGGACCACTATGGGGGCTTGCAGTCCCCCTAATTGTAGGCTCGCTGAGGATCGGCCTGGGCGTAGGCACGCTCTTCGCATATCCGGGAGGGCTTCCCGGCGTCGTTCTCGTCGGCCTCTTCTACAAGCTGACCAGGAGGTTCGCGAACCCTAGGGCGAGGTTTCTCTGCGCATTTTCAGAGCCCATCGGAACAGTCCTGATAGGTGGCACCATCTCCCTGCTGCTTCTCTCACCCTTCCTCCCACAGTTCTTCCCCCTCTCCCCGGGAGTCACGACGCTACTCGCCCGCAACGAATACATGCTCGCACTCCTCATCTTCTGGTCTGGATGGGCAGCCAGCTCGGTGCCCGGCTCAGTTGCAGGCTACCTAGTCCTCCTAGCGCTTAACAGGGTGATGCCCCAGTTATTCGAGCAGGTGTAGCATATTTCGGCGCAATGCTGACCTCCCAGAAGCTGGCAAGCAGCCGCACCATCGTGCTGGGCGAGGTTAGGACTGGAAAGACCAGACTACTCTACAGGTTTGTGTGGATGCTCTCAGAAGCTGGCTTCGCTGGCGATATAACAGTTCTCGACATGGCCCCGGGCCTCTTCTGGGGTGTTGGAGGGAAGCTGGCTGAGGTGGGAGAGCTGCCAGCCGGAGTGAGATACCTGACTAGTTGGGAGATAAGGCCTCCGAGGCTGATAGGCAGAGATGCCGAGGATGTGAGGAGGCTGGCTAAGACAAACGAGGAGGCGATAAGACCGCTGTTAGAAGAGTACAGAAAGAACCCCACGGCAATCCTTGCGATAAATGACGCAACCATCTACATACATGCGGGAGAGCCGGAGCAACTATTCTCTGCTATGTCCCTCTCTAGGGCGTGGCTGGTCACAGCCTACTACGGCTCTAGGCTCGCAGATGATAAGGGGACGGGAATATCGGTGAGGGAGAAGAGGTTTGTCGAACAGTTGATGGAGGTATCTGACATAGTTATAAGAATGGGGTAGAGTGTCTTAGTTAGTATGGCCTCGAGAGTTCCAAGGGTTCTCACAGTGGCGGGCTCCGATTCGGGAGGCGGGGCAGGGATTCAGGCAGACCTCAAGACTATAGCGGCTCTGGGAGGTCACGGAATGTCAGCCATAACATCCCTCACAGCCCAAAACACCAAAGAGGTCACGAAGATAGTTGACCTCGACCCAGAATTCATCGCCGAGCAGATTAGGGTATGCGTCAGAGATATCGGCGTGGACGCAGTCAAGACTGGAATGCTCCACACATCAGATATCATCAGAGCGGTAAGCCGCGAGCTTAGGGGGCTTGATGTCCCCAGAGTGGTTGACCCCGTGATGGTTGCCAAGAGTGGTGCTCAGCTCCTCCAACCCGCCGCCGTGGACGAGCTAAAAAAGAGCCTATTCCCAATCTCCACTGTAATAACGCCAAACGCCAGTGAGGCGACGGTCCTAAGCGGCATAAGGATCAGGACCGAGGAGGACCAGAGAGAGGTGGCAAAGACCCTATCGGAGACGTACGGGATACCGGCAGTTGTGGTGAAGGGAGGCCATCTACATGGGGAAAGAGTCATTGACATACTATACTATGAGGGCTCATACTATAGATACGAGGTTCCGAGACTTGACACGAGAACCACACACGGCACAGGCTGCGTATTTGCATCGGCAGTGGCTACAGAGCTTGCGAAAGGCTCCACGATACCTGAGGCCGTTAAGAAGGCTCAGAACTTCGTTTATGAGGCGATAAGGGGCGGCTTCCTAATAGGTCAGGGGGCAGGGCCAGTCAACCCCATGTCATATGTCGCCAAGCGGGCCAGTCTCCTGGATGCGCTGACTAACGTTCGCGAGGCTGTCAGGATGGTTGAGAATGCTGAAGGGGGAGGGGAGCTGGCACCCGAGTCCGGAATAAACATAGCCGAGGCCCCAATAGGCGCTACCAGCAGAGACGAAGTAGTGGCGGTCCCGGGAAGGATTACCCGGATATTCAACAGGCTAAAAGCCGCCTCCCACCCCTGGATGGGTGGATCGAGACACATTGCCGACGCGGTTCTGACGATATCACAGTACGACCCCTCCAAGAGAGCCGCCATGAACATCAAATACTCTGAAGAAATCCTCGCAGCCGCCCGCGAACTCGGATTCTCCATCAGCTCATATGACAGGTCTCAGGAGCCGCCTGAGATCAAATATGTCGAGGGCATGACCATTAGGTGGGGGGTTGCCAGGGCCTACGAGTCCGCCGGCAAAGTGACCGACATAATATTTCACCGGGGAGACTGGGGGAAGGAGCCAATGATAACAATAACAGGTAGGAACAGCATAGAAGTGGCTGAAAAGTTCCTCCGCATACTCCAGAAACACCTCGAGAAGATTGGGAGAAAATCTTAAAAACGGCCACCAAAAACCGTAAATCACAATCACTATTTAACCAAATCAAAGGGTGGTACAGGCTGGACTAATAAGGCAAGGTCAAATAGACAATAAGAATTATAGCTATAAACCACGAAATCAAAAATATAACACACAAATCTATATCACCAAACAAATAATAATAAACTGGCCTTAAATACTAATCTGGAGCGCTAAATATAATTTCCTTTATAAGTTGAGAAGTTTATAATGTCGAGCACGAAATTATAGAACCAGTATGAGGCACGAGGAAATAGTCGTGGTGGGTGGCGGAGTTATAGGCGCCTTCACAGCCTATTTCGCTGCAGAGAAAGGGTTCAAAGTCACACTCGTTGAGGCGGGGCATCTGGGAAGCGGCTCCAGCGGAAGATGTGCGGGAATCCATACTACACAGCTAGTCCTCCCAATAGATATCCAGATGTCTAAGAGGAGTCAAGAGATTTACAGGAGCGTTGCATCAGAGTCAGTTCTGAAGACGGGTTTTCTCTCAATAGAGCCTTACTGGATGTCGAGATATTCGAGGGAGCTCTTGGATGGCGCCGGTGTCAGGTATAGGGTCTTGAGTAATGGAGAGTTGGCGGACTGGTTGAGCTGGATGAGTGTCAGAGACTATGAGGTAGGGGTCTACACCCCCGACGACATTGTGGTGGAGGTTTCCAGCCTCTTCTCAGACCTGAAGAGGAGACTGGACTCGCTAGGTGTTAAGATCTATGAGTGGACAAAAATTACCGGCCTAGACGCGGGACAGAGAATCATTCACATGGAGGGAGACAGGCTCTCTTTTGACTACGCAGTATTAGCCGCCGGCGCGTGGAATAGGGATTTACTTGCTAGGAGTGGGGTCTGGCGAGCGCCGACACTGGTCTATGCGTGCCAGGTACTGTCATTTAATGTGGCGGAGAATATATGCGATGTTCCAGTGTTTATCGAGGAGAGCCACGTCTATATGAGACGGTTCGGGCACGGCTCGCTCCTAGTGGGTAATGGATTCGCTGTAAAGCTTAAGTCACCCTCCGACTGCCCCCCACACCCTGCGAGGGAGTTCATCGACGAGCTTGGGCAAAAGCTGTTGGAGCGGCTGAAACACCCTGAAGATTACCGTCTGACAGGTGGGTGGACTGGTGTGTGCAGCTCCACACCCGACGGCCGTCCCCTGGTAGGTCAGGTTCCAGGCAATCCACACATATTCATCATCGACGGGCTTGATGGGTACGGCATAATGAGGGGGCCAGCGCTGAGCCAAGACCTAGTTGAATACATGGCTACGGGGAAGGCTTCGGCCTCTGTAGAGGCCTTCAACCCGGCGAGGTTCACTAACTTTGCCGGAGAGCCGGAGGAGGTCATCGAGCTCCATTCATGGCTTTGATGCCTCCCTCTTCGCTGCCTTAGAAATTTTCAAATATGCAATCCTCTGCCTAGCCTCTTCTGCCGAGTTGGCATAAGCCACTATAAGCTCCTGTTTTAGACTTGACACATTTCCGCAGCTGAAGCATCTGAAGGTCTTCTGCACCCCACTTACGACCCTGTATCCGCCGCAACTCGCGCAGACAACTACGAGATACCTCACCATCACCACAGATGTGGAGTAAATAACTAATTAATAACTAGCGTGTATAGAGGTCTAGTCGCGGTGTGTATTATGAGTGCTGTGCCTGCGAGAGAGAATTTCGTCCTGATGCCGGAGGGAACTGACATTATCATATATGTTGTATTGGCCCCCTTCGCCGCGGTTTTTCTATACGGCCTGTATCTTAGGCTGGGAAGCTATGATCTGGGGCTTCTTTGGAGAGCCTTCAAGAGCAGTCCAGGCGGGTTCGTAAGGTCAATTATAGAGTTTGCCTGGGCTCAGCGTCGTATCCTCCGCGACGCACGGGCGGGGTTGATGCATCTCCTGATATCCTATGGCATTTTGGTGCTCTTTATCGGGACGACCTTAGTATTCATTGACAATGATATCCTACGGCCGCTCAAGGCGCGACTCCTGGTGGGGGACTTCTACCTAGCATTTGAGATTCTACTCGATGCCTTCGGCCTACTCCTCATAGCAGGCCTCACATACGCCCTGCTTAGGAGGACAGCGACAAAGCCAAGCCGCCTCAGCTACAGGAGGGAGTATCTGGCAATACTATGGCTGCTCCTCTTCATAGGCGTGACAGGATTCCTCTTGGAGGGGATTAGAATATATCTCCGGAGCCCGTCCTGGAGCCTCTACTCTCCGGTAGGTGCCCTGCTGGCAGCCTCTATGGGCGGCCTGAACGTTGGAGGCGACGCCTTGGTGACGGCGTATAGGGCTCTCTGGTGGATCCACGCAGTGGCGTCCTTCGCCGGCGTTGCGGCCCTGCCATTCACAAACCTACTCCACATACTGGCAGCCTCGCTGAACGTGGCGGTGAACAGGCAGCACGCCAAGGCTCCAGGCCTGATCGAGACACCCTTCATACTCAGCAAGCTCGACTTGGAGGCAGGCCTACCACCAGTAGGGATAAGCAGCATCAACGACATTAAGCCGCGCCAGATACTACAGCTCGACGCCTGCACAGACTGTGGACGTTGTGACGAGGTATGCCCGGCCCTCATCGCAGGCACACCACTCTCCCCCCGAATGATCGTGCAGAAGTTGAGGAGGGCTTGGTGGGATAGGAGGGGGGAGGACCTCTTCGACTCCAACGCCTTCACGCTCGAGGAGGTCTACGCCTGCACAACATGTGGGGCCTGCGAGTACGCCTGCCCCGTCCTGATAAGCCCGATGGAGCTGATAGTCGAGCTGAGGAGAGCCTTGGCGCTTCGTGGAAGCGTCACTAGAAAGGGAGTCGAGACGCTGTCCAACCTAGCTAGGTCAAGAAACCCGTTTGGGCTGGGCCAAGATGAGAGGGCTAGGCTCCTCGAGGAGCTCGCGCAGATTGGGGTTAGGAGGGTGGAGGATGAGGAATCGGTCGAGACGGTTTACTGGGTCGGATGCATGGGGGCCTATGACCCTAGGGCTAGGCAGGTTGTGAAGCAGGTCGCGTCACTTCTAGTATCGGCGGGTGTCAGGTTTGCAGTAATGTCCAGCGAGGAGGTGTGTAATGGCGACCCTGCGAGGAGGCTGGGGGAGGAGGGGAGGTACCAGGAACTGGCAGAGGAGGTGATAGGTCTTCTGAAGTCGAGGGGGGTTAAGGAGGTTATCACCCACTGCCCCCACTGCTTCGACATATTCTCTAGGCAGTATAGGGACCTGGGCGCGGAGTTTAGTGTGGTGAGCCATATACAGATGTTGTACAAGCTTGTCAGGGAGGGGAGGCTCAAGCTAGCTGAATCAGGGCCCCTAACCATACACGACTCATGCATCCTAGCTAGGATGCACGGGCTCGTAGAGGAGCCGAGGGAGGTGCTTTCGGGCTCTGAGGTGAGGGAGCCGAGGAGGAGGGGCAGGCTGACCATGTGTTGCGGAGCGGGTGGTGGGAACTACTGGCTCGATATCAAGCGGGCTAGGCGTGAAAACCTCCTTAGGCTTGAGGAGCTTATGGAGACGGGCGCGGCGACAGTGGTCACCGAGTGCCCCTTCTGCCTAGCCATGCTAGAGGATGCTAGGAGGGTTCTCGGTGTGGAGGACCGTGTAAGCGTCAAGGACGTCTCGGAGCTCCTCAGACCGGCGGATAAGGATTGAATCTGAGGGAGCAGAAGCAGAGGATACGCGAACACGTCTGGGACCTGCTCGTCAGAGAACAGGTGGCGCGGCCCCCGTTCCCCATCCGCGGACGTATCCCAAACTTCATAGGCGCAGAGGCGGCGGCCGAAAAACTACTCCGGCTCGAATCATTTAGATCCGCTCGGACGGTGAAGGTGAGTCCAGACTCGCCTCAAAGGCCAGTCAGGGAGCTATGCATGAGGATGGGTAAGAGGCTGGTCATGCCTACGCCCAGGCTTCGCGAGGGCTTCCTCCTGCTAGAGCCGTCTAAAATCTCCGAGCGCAACTTTAGGTATGCATCCACGATCAGGGGCGGGTTCACGTTTGGCGAGAAGGTGGAGCCTGAGAGCCTCGACGTCGTCGACTTTATAGTGGTGGGGTCTGTGGCCGTCTCGCGCGGCGGCGCCCGCGTGGGGAAGGGTGAGGGCTATTCGGAGATAGAGTATGCCATTTTGAGGATGTTGGGTAGGGTCTCTGAAGATACACCAGTTACAACAACGGTCCACCCCTTACAGATAGTCGGCGAGATCCCTGTAGAGGAGTTCGATGTCCCGGTTGACTATATTGTCACTGATGTGGGCGCATTAGCGACCAATACAAGACTTTCCAGACCAAAAGGAATCATCTGGCAACTTCTCAGTGACGAGAAAATAGAGGAGATACCGCTGCTCAAGAGGCTTATGAAAACCTAACCCTGTCATGATCGGTTAAACATTTATAGGAATCGCTGAGGTGTAATAGCCAGACTCATGCCAACACTTGTTACATCGATTATAGACCCGCTTCTAATCCTAATCATTATGCTAGCATCCTTAATCCTGCCAGCTATCCTCCTCAGGAGGGAGAGGGAGGAGGTTGAGGACGTCCCGAGAAACTACATAGAAGAGCTAGAGAATTTCCTAAGAGGGGTCAAGAGGAGTAAGCCACTAGAGGCTGCCGAAACTCTTTTTGAAACATATAGCGCCCTAGGGTTGCTTGGAGGCATTCGCGCTAGGATTTGGAGAAGTCTATTGATAGGCCCACTCTCTAGGCTCATTCCCGCCAGCATATACAGGTGGATGCTGAGCCGTCTGACCAAGGCATAGAGTGGTGAGGAGAGATTGTCGAAGCTCTCATGGATCAAGGACTTGGCTGAAAGGGTGAGGGAAGAGATACACAGGTCGATAGTTGGGATGGATGTTGCGATTGACTCCCTGCTCATCTCCCTCCTGGTCCAGGGGCATGTCTTGATCGAGGGTGTTCCAGGACTAGCCAAGACATATCTCGCGAAGGCATTCGCCAACACCCTCACGCTCTCCTTTAAGAGGATCCAGTTCACCAATGACCTGCTACCAAGCGACATAGTCGGGGGAATGATATTCGACCGGCGCACGGGTGAGTTCCTATTCAGGCCCGGCCCCATCTTCGCTAACATAGTCCTCGCAGACGAGATTAACCGCGGGGCCCCTAGGACGCAGTCGGCACTCCTCGAGGCTATGCAGGAGTTCCAAGTCACAGTCGAGGGGAAGACATACCCACTCCCAAGACCATTCATGGTCATAGCTACACAGAACCCTATTGAGCTGGAGGGTACCTATCCTCTGCCCGAGGCTGAGCTCGACAGATTCCTAATCCGAGTACTCGTGAACTATCCATCACGCGACGAGGAGATCGAGATACTCAGGCTTAAGAATCGGCATGGTGAGGAGCTCAACGTAAGCCCGGTCGCCGGCTCCGAGAAAGTCCTAGAAGCTATCCAAGCTGTAAAGAATGTCTACATAGACGACGACATCCTCGGATACATTGTGGACATTGTTAGAGAGTCGAGGAGTATGCCTGACGTGGTTATGGGTGCGAGCACGCGGGCGGAGACCGCTCTACTTTACGGCTCTAAAGCATACGCGGCGATAAGGGGGAGAGACTATGTGATACCCGATGATGTAAAGTATGTGGCACCACTTATACTGAATCACAGAATCCTGCTTAGGAGGAGGACAACTTCCCTGGGCAGGGGTGAGCAAGAGACTATGCTGGTTACGAAGAAGGTGCTTGAGAGGGTGGAGGCTCCAAAGTAATGCTCACGAGAGAGGCGGCGCTACTGCTAATAAGCCTCTCCGGATGGACATTATTCATCTCGACACTACTCTACCAGCCCTTCCTATTCCTAGCCTCCTTTTTTCTCCAGACATTCTTCGCCACATACATGCTACTGGTGAGTAGAAGGCTCAGAAACCTAGGCATCGAGGGCCTCATATTAGAGCGGACAGTTGAGCCCCAGCGAATAGGAGATAAGACACTTTTGAAGGTCAGGCTGCGGGTGAGGCTCGACAGCGAGTCGCGCTTATTCGTGCGGGTGATGGACAGGCCGCCATACGGTACACGGATTGTGGAGCGGCCGCTAAACTCTGAAGGCATCGTGGGCGCCGGCGAAAGTCTCGAATCATCATACACCCTTGAAGTCGATCCATCTATCGGTCTTGCAAGATTCAGGAAAGTGGTTCTGCTAATACATGATCCCCTGAGGCTCTGCTACGTCGCTAGGGAGGTAGAGGTCGTATCTGACGTTATTGTCCCTGTCGGCGAGCAGCTGGTGGGAGCCGCCTACACCAAGTTGCCCGCACCTTGGATTAGGCCGCCTATGGGTCTCGGCTATCGGGGGCTGGTGGGATACGACGACGAGTTCTCAGGAATCAAGCCCTACGAGTTGGGAGACAGGGTAAGGGATATTCACTGGGTCAGGTACGCCCAGCAAGTCGACGAGGAAGAACTAGTAGCGAAGAAGTATGTCAAGAAGGGGGAGGTCACCCTCCACCTAGTCGTTGACTGCTCCTCCTCCATCAACGCGGGAGACAATGCAGCCCTCCTCACCGACATATCAACCCTGATACGGCGGCTCTGCCAGACTGCCGAGGAGGAGGGGAACCCGGTACAGTTCTGGCTGATAAACCCGGCCCTCAGCCTAGACGAGAAGATCTCCCCTCGACGCGTATTTTCCAGAATTGCACTGGAACAGTACATAGCTAGGGTTTTCCCATCAAGGGGGCGTGATGAGGGACAGGTCGTAGAGGAGTTCTCGAGAACACTCAGTAGCTCAAGCATGGTTATCTTTGTTGTAAATCCACCGTCACAGAACACCGGCACGGTTGAGGCGATGATAAACGCTTGTCGGATAGTTGGTGCGAGATATATTATATGCATTCCAGACGTCTCCAGCTATGTCTCGGGACTAGAAGGCGTGGTAGGTCGGCTGCTGCAGCTTGATAGACTGTTTAAGGATATGTGGTTGTCAAGGTTCGCCGAGCCGGGCTCAGTCATTGAGATCGGTAAGGGATATTCGGTGGACGTGGTTAGGGAGGCCGTGAGGAGGGGTGTTGATTGGGGGCGCGGATAGCTGACAGGTTCTTAATCGCAGCTGTCCTCCTCACACCCTTTCTGATGAGCATGGACTATCTGGCCCGGATTGTGCTGACACCATTCCTTGTTCTGGGATGCATCTCGCTTCTCTCCACCTATCTTCCGGCTAGGTATCAAAACGTGGTAATTCCTCTGATATATCTTCCAGCAATCACGAGCCTAGTGGTTCTTGTGCTGGAGAGGAGGCCGCACTTTCTCATAGACCTAGCGGGGGGATACCTGTTAAGCATACCATTCATAGCCATGATAGGACTTGCTAGGAGTACAAGCCTCAGAGCATCCGTTCTAAGCTACATTACAAGCCTGACGAGCACCTACTTCATCTGGTCGATAGCAGCTCAGGCGAGGGTGGAGGGCGGCCACCTATTTCTCTCTTTAGTCAACATGTTCGTTAACAGGCAGGCGTGGGAGAAGGTTCAGCCGCCCCAGTATTTCGCAGCTCTCGCCGCCCTATCATCCATCACACTGATCGTCTACCTCTGGAGGGTCTACGGGTCCGTACTTGTTCGCGGGCAGGGGGAGATACTCATCTACTCAGCCGCTGCGGCAAGCCTAGCCATAGCACTTACAGTCCTCTACTCGCTAGTATTCACGGACTCCGTCGCCTTGGGGCTGATAATTGCGGGCACACTCACCATAGCCGCCACGATTAGGGCTGGTGTAAAGAAAGGATGGGGAAGAGCTTAGCCCCTCTAGCGTTAGCCATAGCGATGCTGGCTGTGCTTCCGCCCACGGTCCAGCCCCGGGAGGGGGAGTTCCTACTGATCGGCTACGGGGGAGAGAAGCTCCTACCCTTCCTCGACGGCGCAAAATACAGGTTTGTTGTTGGAGAGAGGCTGGTGCTTAAGGCAATAGGGGCGGCCGTCTCAGCGATATTGGAGACAAACAGGGGGGAGGAGCATGTCTTCCGCATAGGCGCTGGAGAGGCGGTGGAGGTCTGGAGGTTTAGAGTCGAGGATGTTGGGACCGCTTCTTTGACTGTGATAGGAGGGGGAAGGGCTACAATAGAGGTGCTCAGCCTAGAGGAGTCTACTCTGGGCTGGATTGATTTCCAGCCGGCTGGATTCATGACCTCAGACTCTGACGGTCAAGAAGTGCTAGAGGCGAGGATAGCCGGTTCAACCCTCTCAGGCTTTCCGATAACGGGAGGTGGTACGGAGGCTCGGAAAATATTCGTCAGGCCGAACTCCACCCTTCAGCTCCAAATCCCAGCCAACGCTCTGAGCGTAAAGATCACGCTCCGACACTATGACCCGATAGAATTAAGCGGCTATAGCGGGCAGCTACACATATTGTATAGAGCTGAGCCCATAGTGGCGGAGTACAGGTTCGAGGGGGCTGGAGCAACCCAACAGATCCGCTTTGTTGACGTGTATATTCCACCGCTGGGTGAGACGGGTGAGAATGGTCTTGTGCCTCTTAGATACGGCACACTGGTGGTTAACATCGTGTACACTGGGCGTGGGGGTGGGAGGTTTGAGCAGAGTTTCGAGGTGAGTGTTTCCCCCATGGTTGAGGAGCCGCCGCCTCTTAGCTCATCTAAGACAATAGGTCTCAGAGACCTCATACGCAACGGTTTAGAGGTGGTCGTCGCAAACCTCACAACTGGACGATTCGAGCGGCGCATAATCCGCGTCCCAGACTATCGGGTCAGGGTCTATGACAGCCACCTCGGAATGTGGGTCGAAGACTATTCCGTAAGCATCCCCGGATATCTCTCTCTGAGGAATGGGTCTGAATCGGTTATCGTCCCGAAGACCGTCTCGATCATAGAAGGAGGATACAGACCAGCCATCACCGTCAGACCCACACTCAAAGTTTACTCGGTGGATATCAGCGAGTCTGTCGGCCTCTTAACGCTGGAGGTTGGGAGACCCGCGACGGTCTACGTGGATGGCAGACTCGTTGAGGTCGAGGTGAGGCACGCGGCAGGATTTATCATACAGGATTCGCAGATCTACGTTAATGACTCGCTTAGGGGGGTCGGTGGCAGGCTAAGCCTGAGGCTTCCGGCCGCGATTTATAACTTCTCGGCCGAGACACCTTTCGGGAAGGTCTACTCAACTGTTAATGTCAGGGACATGAGACGTGTCGTCCTAGTTGTCAGAGGGTATACTGCAGAGACGCTCGCACTAATAACTGTCTTCCTCATCCAGCTGTCAATCTTTGCGATGTACTCTTGGAGGTGGTACAGGAGCCTCAGGCGTAAGGGGGCGCGGGGCGTTAAGCGTCTAGGTGCCGGCTAAGAAGTAATATTTGCCTATGTGTTTAAGGTGGGTTGGCACCCCATGCCCCCGGCCTTTAGGGTCGTAGTAGAGTCTTGGCAGGGCCGCCTATCATTAATCCTCCTCTCAATCATGGCGGCCATCTCCCTCTACACCATCTCCAGCTATCCACTGGACTACGGCCCAAGGATCTGGAACAACCCCTCCTACTGGGCCGAGTATCCCAAGGCAGTCCCACCCGAGTGGGCTTCCTCAAGAACAAGCTTCCCTCACACGATACTCAGACTCGACAAACCAGTCTACTCTGATGAGACGTTAGCCGTCTACGAGGCTAGTTTTAGGTACGACTCGCTGGAGCCTCCCAGCGGGATAACAGTAAGGATTGGTGGGATAAGGTTTCAGTCCGCACCGCCAGTAATAGAGTTGTTTGTAATACGGCCAGACGGGGTGGAGATTAGTCTCGCAACGCTCAGCCCGAGCGGCCCGCGGCCTGATGAGACTCCACCCTATGTCAGGTATGCTGACCAGCCTTTGAGGATCTTCCCCGCATCCTCTAGGAGTGTTCAGACAATAGTTGCCCAGAGGCTGTCGGAGGCTTATGGGGTGGAGGTTAGGGAGGAGGACGTATCCCAGAGATTGGAGGACTATATTTTTTCAAGACCCCGTGGTGACGGCCGTACTGAGCCCCTCTGGGGGGAGTATGTTTTTCGACTCCTACTGTATCGCCAGGACGCGGCCGATAGTGTCGGAGAGGCAGGGGTCGTCCTAGCAGGGACTGTATACGGTCTAATGGGTACGGACACCCTGGGACGGGACCTGGCTCAGGGCCTCCTCTTCGGATTTCCCGTCTCACTCTCCATCGGCCTGCTGGCCGCCGGCGTGACGACATTCATAGGCACCTCGCTCGGCCTCTTGAGCGGATACCTGGGAGGTAGGGCGGACCACCTAATCCAGAGGGCGGCGGACGTCGTAGCCAACATCCCCCTACTGCCAATCCTCATCCTACTGGCCTACACCTTCCGGCCGGGACTCCTATTCATCATACTCCTCCTGACTCTGTTTAGCTGGCCAGGCCTGACGATCCTAGTCAGGTCGATGGTCATTCAGCTGAGGAACTCTCCACTAGCCGAGGCGGCCAAGTCCATAGGAGCGGGGGACCTAAGGATCATAGTAAAACACATCGCGCCCAATGTCGCACCCTACGTCCTTGGGCAGATGATACTCAGCATCCCCTCTGCGATCCTTGCAGAGGCTGGATTGAGCTTCCTAGGCCTCGGCGACCCGCAGATACCCAGTTGGGGAGGCATACTCGAGCAGGCCTTCAGGACAGGCGCAATCTTCGTGGGCTACTGGTGGTGGGTGATACCGCCCGGCCTCCTAATCGCCCTAACCTCGATCACCTTCATACTTCTGGCTCTGAGCTTGGAGCCGGCGATGAGCCCGCGCCTAGCCGCAAGGGCCCGGAGAGGCTCCGGGGTGAGCGGATAAATACAGCCAGGACATACTTCACCCATGCAAAGATGGATTATAGTCCAGCTCGTCCTCGCCCTCCTCCTCTCAACAACACCTCTGGCTATGGGTCAGGAGGCAAGGGTTCCCGGCACCAGCTATTCCACGGCACTTGAGCTAGGCGTCGGTGAGCACAGCTTCTACCTCGAGAGGGGTGATACGCACTATTTCTCGGTGAGGCTGGAGAGGGATGACACACTCTACCTCCTACTCCGCCCAGCACCCAACCAAGACTTCGACGTGGCCCTAGTCTCGCCTGAGAGGGAGGTTATCGAGCTCTCCCTGAGGGCGGCAGGGTTTACTGAGAGGATAACATACACTGCCTCAAGCAGCGGACTCTACTACATCGTAGTGTTCCCCTTCGGAGCTTCAAGCGGCGCATACAGCCTCTTAATAGAGATCTCTAAGCCCCGTGTTACTACAGTAACATCGACAGTGACTGTGGTCTCCTATGTTACCCTAACCCATAGGGAGTTGAGGGACGTTGTCATTGCCATGACGCGGGAGAGCTACAGGACCGTCACAGTTACGAGCCTGCAGGTCGTCGGCAGGGGCTTGGATGTTCTGGGCTGGTCGATCCTCTCCATCGCAGCCATAGCCGTGGCAGTTCTCATAAGGGATGGTTTAATCAGGGCTAGATCAGCCACTGGGGCTGGGGAGAAGATAAAGGAAGGCGAGACTGGGGTCTAAGCCTAGTAGTGGACTCTTAGCTCGTCGAAGAGAGGTGACACGTTCGCCACAGGCTTCATGGACCTTGTCCTTATCGGCTGCTGGGCGGGCGGGCTCTGGAGATAGATTGGCGCGACCGAGGCGATACGCTGGTCATAGCTTGGGACGTACGGGTTCCTGTAGAACACGCCTATAGGTATCCTGTCTCCCCACTCATAGGACTTCTTGATGGCCTCAACCGCCTTGGCTACAGCCTCCTCATCGCTAGGCGACTTCACCTCGCCATCATACCCTGTCTCCTCGAGCTTGTAGAGCCTTGGGATAGGCTTCTTTGTCTCCGGGTCAATCCTATCTTCACCTGCATACCACTCCTTGGTGTGGAGGTCGTTGTAGGTTGGGCATGGCTGGAGTACTTGGATGAAGGAGGTCCCCTTATGCTGTATGCCGAGCTTAATCAGCTCCTTTAGATGCCTCGTATCATAGGCATATCCCCGGGCGACGAATGTGTAGCCGCAGACTACCGCCAAGGCTATAGGATTGACAGCATCGTTCAGGTTCGGCCTAGGCAGGGCCTTCGTCTTGAGCCCACGCCTCAGCGTGGGTGAGGCCTGCCCCTTAGTAAGACCGTAGACACCATTATCATATAGTATATAGGTGATGTCAACGTTTCTCCTTCCAGCGGCGACGAAGTGTCCTGCACCAATCCCTAGTCCGTCACCATCCCCACCTACAGCCAGTACCGTCAGATCCGGGTTAGCTAGCTTAGCTGCGAGGGCGAAGGGTAGTGGGCGGCCATGGACCGTGTGTATGCCATAGGTGTTGATGTAGTGTGGAGTCTTACTTGAGCAGCCGATACCCGAGAAGACTACGACTCTGTGAGGCTCGATCTGCAGCTCCGCAAGAGCCATCTGAATCGAGGAAAGTATGCCGAAGTCGCCACAGCCCGGGCACCAGTCATTGAAGAGCGGGGTCCGGAAATGAGCCATTGTTAGCTTCTGGGTGACTGTCATACCCTACCCACCTCTATTCATCACTATTCTTTTAGTGTTTCTCGCCAACACCTCCTTGACCGCGTCCCTAATCTCAGTCGAAGTAAATGGCCTACCACTATACTTCAGTATCAGGTTTGTTGGCCGCAGTCCTGTCTCCATAGCCATTAGCCTGCCCATCTGCCCGCTATAGTTCTGCTCAATATCGATAATCCTGCCGGCGGACTGGAGGGTCTCCAAGCAGAGCTCAGCGGGGAAGGGGTGGAGAATCTTGACCTGCAAGAAGCCGATGGGGCCGACGCCCTCCTCTTCGAGCATCTCAAGCGCGTCCAGTATCGGCCCCTTAGTCGAGCCCCAGCTGATTATCCAGTCCTTAGCGCCTGGGTCGCCGTAAGTAGCTATCTTGTCGCTCGCGGGGATAGACTCTTTTATGATCTCGAGCTTGCCCATACGCTTCTCCATCATGCGCGTCCTTATGACTGGGTCCTCGCTGATGTGGCCAAGCTCATCATGCTCGTCACCCGTATTCCAGAATATTGCTCCGCGCGTGCCGAGTGGGGCTCTAGGGGATATCCCATCATCCGTAAACTCGAAACGCTTGTAGGTCTTTCCATCCAAGTGTTCGTTAATGAATAGGCCACGGTCTAACAACACCTCGTTAACACTCGGGATCGGTATGGTTTGGGTCGAGTTGGCTAGGGACTTGTCGAGGAGGTGGATAACTGGGACCTGGAACTTCTCAGCATAGTTGAAGGCTTTGATGGTGTCGTAGAAGGCCTCTGTCATGTCTCCAGAGGCAATCACTATTCTCGGAAACTCTCCATGCCCTGCGAAGATTGTGAAGAGGAGGTCGCCCTGCTCGTGGCGGGTGGGGAGGCCGGTGCTCGGCCCACCCCTCTGGAAGACAGTCACAACTACTGGGACCTCATTTATCCCAGCCCATCCCAGACCCTCGGCCATGAGTGAGAAGCCGGGCCCGGAGGTGGAGGTTGCCGCCCTAACACCGGCTAGGCTTGCTCCTATGGCCATGTCGATCGCCGCCAGCTCGTCCTCAGACTGGAAGACGAGGATATGCCCCTTATCGGATAGCTGCCTGCTTTCAGCCAGATGCGGATACTCGTACTCGTCTCCGTCGGACACGGGGTTCAGGTTGAATACCTGCTTGTCTTCGAGGTATACGCTCTCATCGGCGGCTGGTGTGATGGGGTAGTATGACTGGAACCTGCAGCCTGCCACGATCTTGGCTATGCCAACGATTGTCGTCCCGTTTACTAGTATAAGGTCTTCATCGTTCTTCCTGTTGGGGAGGGTTATGGGGAAGTCGTCGGAGAAGTTGTCCTTGACGTAGTCGTAGACCACCTTGCAGGCTGTGAAGTTCATATCGACGACGGCTTTCTTAGCTCTAAACGCGTAGGATAGCCCCCTGTGGAGGCGGTTTATGTCTGCCTTAAGAATGGCGAAGGACGCGGCGACGGCCATCGTGTTAACCATTCTCAACAAGAGTGTGAGCTGCTGCTCACCAATTATCTCACCCGTCTTCTTGATGAGATCCATGTAGGGTATGGGATAGACCCTCACCCCCCTCCGCTTAGCCACGGTTAGAACGTCGCGAAGAGTCTCACCGACGTTCTCGTTCTTAAGCCTCTCTGCAACCTCGGCTTTCACCCGCTCCTCGATAGTCGGGATATTCCTAAGCCTCTCATTCTCAAGGGCAACGTCATAGATGATTCCGCCACCCTCCTCAACCTCCCAGGCGTGCCTAAACACAGTCTCGGCGTCGAAGCTCGCGAGAATATGCACGCTATCCACTGTGCTCCTGACAGGGGAGTCGGACGCCACCACGTTGAAGTAGGAGTGCTCCCCCTTGATGTTTGAGTAGTATTCCCTCTTTCCGAAGACGTAGTAACCCGCTGAGGCGATGGAGTATGAGAAGAGGTTTGCCGACGAGTCCACACCCGAGCCCTGAGCCCCGCCGATCATCCAGCTGAGAGTAAATTTCTTCTTACCATTCTTACCCATCTAAATCATATTCAATATTTGGTCAGCCATTATTTAAGTATCCAACCGCATAACGCATGTGCAGAACAGGCAAAGGGGGTTTGAGGAGACGGGGGCGAGGCCTAAGCGTTTATTAGACCGGTTGTCAGAATGGCCCTTAGAAGTGTTTGAGGGCAACTACACCGTCGAGGAGAGATACGATCTCTGGAGCCTAGCAACGTTTAAGCCGAATAGGAGCCTCCCTATTCATAGATGGTTCTTCTTCAAGGAGGGGTTTTCCCGCGACCTAGTTGTCATGCTCTTGGAGGAGATGGGGGTCCTAGAGGGTGGCGTCGTCTTAGACCCATTCGTAGGATCTGGGACCACACCTCTCACATGCATGGAGCTGGGCTTTACGGGCGTGGGTGTCGACGCCTCGCCCCTTGCCGTCTTTGTTTCCTTGGCCAAGACACGGGTATACGACCCTTTAGAGTTGAGGGAGGCGCTGGATAGATGCCTCTTAACAGCTCCTCGTCATACAGCCCTACCTGATGGTCTGAGCCCTGCCGTTAGAAAGGCATTCCCTAGGGGAAACCTTGAGGAGCTCTTCAGCCTGAAGGAGTCGGTAGAGGAGATTGACTCAGAGGGTCCGAGAGTCTTTCTGAAGCTGGCCCTGATGAATGCGGCGGTAAGGGCATCGTACATATACAGGGACGGGTCGGTCTTGAGGTTTGTTAAGCGGCCTGTCCCGCCGCTTAGACCCATATTCCGAAAGGTAGCCCAGTCGATGATTGAGGATGTTAGGCGTGTGAGGTTCAGGAGCGGGCCAGCCATAATACTGCAAGGCGACGCTAGGAGGCTAGACGGAATAGAGGACGAGTCGGTTGACGCTGTGATAACCTCGCCCCCATACCTCAACAAGATAGAATATACAAGGGTGTATGAGGTTGAGCTGGAGTTATTCTTCGGGAAGAGGGTGCAGGACCTTATAAGGTCTTACATCGGTCTTGTGGGTAGAGAAGCTCCGAGAACTATACCTGGGCTCGAGGACCTGCCCGACTCTGCTAAGCTATACTTTTCGGACATGTTTGATTCTCTGGAGGAGATGTGGAGGGTCCTGAGGGATGGAGGGAGGGCGGCCGTCGTGGTTGCGGGCGGCGTGTATCCTGACAGGGTGGTGGAGTCTGACCGCATTTTGGCCGATTTGGCTGAGCGGGTTGGGTTTAGGGTTGAGAAGATACGCGTAGTCGGTAAGAGGGTTGCAACCAGTGGCAGGGTTCACAGAATAGGCGCGGCCCGCGAGAGCATAGTCTATCTCGTAAAGTAGCCCTCAAATCTCTATCCTCCTCCCACGCCAAGTCAGCCCCAAGCGCCCAGACCTGAACGAGAGGTAAGCCTCGATTAGCGCTGTGACTAGGACCCAGTTGGCAAAAACCGTTAGTGGCGCATAGAGGGGGGCATATTTTACGCGCATCCTCCTAAGCTCCAAGTAGTTGGCAGCCACATTGACGATCATAGACGCGGCGGCTAAGACTGCTAGTGGGGCGATGCCGTAGAGGCTGGCGGCTACTAGGGCGGCTTGAGGGAGTAGGAAGAGGACTGCGGCCCCCATGATATAGTACTTCATCTTGGCTAGACTGTGTGTCAGGGAGTAGTCTGCTACGATCCGTTTGATAGCGGCCATGTAGCCGGCTAGGCTACCAGCGTACTCAGCTCCAAACCTCTCAGACCCGTCTAGCAGCCTAATCCTATACCCCCGACCCTTGAGGAGGCTTGCCAGAGCCCTGTCCTCCAGTATCCGTCCATGAACCGCCTGGTGACCCCCAATCTCGAGGTAAACCTTCCTATGTATGAGTATGAAGGCTCCGAAGAGTATGGCTTGGGGGGACTGGGGGTCATTGCTACGGGCAGGAGAGAAGAGGGACAATAGAATGTTCTGTAAAAGCGGCAGCATTATCTTGGATGAAAGGGCGCCCGTGTCTAGCCTTGGGGTTAGGGAGAAGGCGTCCAAACCCTCTCCACACCTACCGAGAGCGTCGGCTATAACGCACTCATCGAAGAACATGGTGTCAGCGTCTAAAAATAGAAGCCACTCACCCGACGCATGCTGGAATCCCCTCCAACACGCCCAGTTCTTCCCCAGCCAGCCAGGTGGAGGCGTACCAATCCTAACATATCTAACCCCTCTCTTCAAGAACCTCTCTAGTACCAGCTCCGCTGTACCATCATCCGACTCATCATCAACGAAGATGACCTCCACCCTTACCCCTCGCTGCGCTAGGAGGGTGGACAGGCACCTCTCAACCCACTTGGCGACATTTCTCCCAGGTATTATGGCGGATACGAGGGGGCTGGTTTCTCTGCAGGTCCTCTCAAGCTTCTCGAGCTTGTGGAGCGTGGCTGTCCGTTTGTGAACAATCCATATCCACGCCAACTGTGTCAAAAATATTATGGCTGCAAGGGAGAAGAGGGCGGCTGTCCAGAGGTGGTCTAGGATCATTCCACCTACTCAAAAGGCTTGTCGTGAGGGGAGATTTAAAAGTCACCGACCCACAAGATAGGCCGGTGTGAGTGTTGGAAAGGCCCAGTGAGGAGAAGATACTGCAGGCCCTGAAAATGTGCTACGACCCCGAGATACCCGTGAACATAGTGGACCTCGGGCTAATATACGACCTCCAGATCAGGGACGACAACTCAGTCTACATCAAGATGACGCTCACGGCGCCCGGCTGCCCCGTCGGCTTCTTCCTCGTGGAGCAGGTTAAAGAGGCTGTTAAGACAATGTGCCCAAGCGTGACGCGGGTCGATGTCGACCTTGTATTTGACCCACCCTGGACGCCGGACAGGATGACTGACGAGGCAAAAGAGATGCTAGGGATACTCTAGCCCCCGTCGTTATCGCCTTTCCCCTCAACGATCAGTTCAAGCCTCGAGGCAATGGACCTGCTCTTATCGCTGGACAAGATTGAATACCTCACAGCCTCGATGAGGTCCCACATAATCTGGTAAGCCCTCCCGCCGGGCGGCCCCTTCTCCTTTAATTCGCTGAACAGGATCGCGACGTCCTCTAAATAAGGCGTTATGCCTAGGATTCTATGGCAGCAAATGGCTAGAAATCTTAACGTCTCGGCGCCAATACCTCTCACGGCTAAGAGGTCTTCGAAACTTCGCGGGGGGGAGCCTGCAATATTTGTGATCGCCGCCCAATTCACCCTAACCGGGGCCGTGAGGGGGTTCACGTCTCCCGAGACGCCTTCTCGGGTGAAGTCGCTTAGCCTAGTCTGTTTACTGCTGAGGCCTATCTTGATCGACCTGAGGCGGGAGACAGGGTAGCTCAAGATCTCGAGGCATCCCTTCTGGAGCTCGAGGTTCTTTTTCAGCGTGAAGTCGAGTGAGTAGAAGCTCCTCATCGCAGATGACACCCCAGTATGCGGCTCAACCGTGAATCTAGAGTAGGAGATGCGCCCCGAGTGCCACTGGTAAAGCCTGTTGAGGCCTGCCTTAGAGGCCACCTGTATGACAGCCCACTCGGCCTGGGTGTTGAAGACGATTACGTGGAGCCAGAGGCGGAACCCGTCCTGGACAGCAACGTCATCCACCTTCGCCGTCATCCTACTAGAGTACTTTAGCCAGTCTACCTGCTTCTCAGAGAGACCCATCGCCGAGGCAACCTTCTCAACGGTCTCTGGGACTGTGAACCTCTTCGCGTAGAGGCCGCCCGCCACGCTGATCTCCCAATCCCTCTTAGCGTTATTCATCATAGCCGAAACCATTAACGCTATACTCCCAGCGTCGTCGTTGTTGAGGTTTACTGAGCGGCAGAGAAGCCTGAATGTCCACGGGTTGGATAAGAGTTCGAGAAACTCTGAGGAGCCGAAGTACCCTATGAAAGAGTCGACAATCGCCGGGAGGGTGGAGGAGACCTCCAAGTAGGCTGCTCTGCTGAAGGTTGGAGGCCCTGCGCCCAGGTCGATAGCTCCTACTCTAAACATCTAAGCATTGATTGGCCATAGGTGATGGTTATAAAATGATTACCTAGAAATTTTTTGAGGAATTCCAGAGTAAAAATTGTGTATGAGTGGGGCCAGCATCTTTTTATACGGCGACCTTTTCCACTTCGAGAGCCTCTTTTAGTGGTATGTCGATATATGTACCGTCTGGTAGGTGCCGCCGAACTATTATCGGTAGGACTCCGAGGGCTAGCTCGCGGCGCGCTATAGTGAAGGCGGTATCGTTTGGTTGCGGCTCGACTAGTGGGAAGGCTCCTAGCGAGAGCTGGAGGGCCCTGCCACCAATAATCTTTGTGATCTCATACTTAGTTAGCCGCTTCTGGAGAGTCATGAGCACCTTAGTCAAAGCTGGAGGAGGTGCTCGACTCTCCCTCCTCTTCCTCTTTCTTCTCCTTCTTCGCTCCTGTCTCAGAGAGCTTGGAAGCTGCTATGATGTCGTCGATCTTAAGTATCATGCAGGCTGCCTCTACGGCCGACTTAACCACCTGCTTCTTCACTACCACGGGCTCGAGGACCCCTGCAGACCACATATCGCCCAGCTTGTTCTCGAGGACGTTGACCCCCTCCCACTTCTTACCCTCCTTGTGGCTTGACCTGAGGGAGACGATGCTCTCGATTGGGTCGAGGCCTGCGTTCTCCGCCAGCTGCATCGGCACCCTCTCGATGGCGTCAGCGAACTTTTCAACCGCCAGCTGCTCCTTGCCCGGCAGTGTCTTGGCGAAGTCCCTTAGCCTTGATGCGACCTCGATCTCCGGGGCGCCGCCTCCAGCCACTATCTTGGGCTCCAAGAGGATGTCCTTGACAACGTTTATCGCGTCTTTGAAGGACCTCTCAGTCTCATCAACTATCCTCTGTGTTCCTCCGTGGATAAGTATTGTTACTGACTTGGGGTTCTTGCAGCCCTCGATAAACACCATCTTATCCTCCCCAACCCGCCTCTCCTCGAGCAGTTCCGCTGTGCCCAGGTCTGCTGGCGTCAAGTCATCAACCCTTGAGACGATCCTGCCCCCAGTAGCCTTGGCGAGCTTGTCCATGTCGCTCTTCTTGATCCTTCTCACGGCTACAATCCCCTTCCTGGCGAGGAAGTGTTGGGCGAGGTCGTCTATCCCCTTCTGGCAGAGGACTACGTTAGCGCCGGTGGCAGCTATCTTCTCTACCATCTCTCTCAGCATCCTCTCTTCCTCCTCCATGAACGCCCTCATCTGCTCCGGGCTCTCAATATTCAGCTTAGCGTCAAACTCCGTCTTCTCTATCTCGAGGCTGGCGTCGAGCAGAGCTATCTTCGGGTTCCTAACGAGCTTAGGCATGTCTGGGTGTACAATCTCCTTGTCGAGGACAACACCTTCAACCAGCCTGGTGTCCATGATTGAGCCATACTCCTTCTTCTCCAGCTTAACGTCGTCGAGGTCGACCCTCCACTGCCCGTTGACCTGCTCTGCAACCCTTAGGACCGCTTCCACCGCTAAGCCCGCGATGAAGTCGGCGTACTCTGAGACGAGCTTGCTGATGAGGGCGCTTTTAGCAATCTTAGCCAGCTCCTGCTTATCCTTCGGGTCTACAGAGACAGCTATGCTATCAAGTATGTTGATTGCCTCCTTCGCGGCCTTCCTAAACCCGTCTATAATTATTGAGGGGTGAACCTCCTTCTCTATGAGCTCCTCCGCCCTAGCGAGAAGCTCGCCTGCCAGCACTACCGCGGTCGTCGTCCCGTCACCCACCTCCTCGTCCTGAGCCTTCGCAACCTCTACAAGCATCTTGGCAACCGGGTGCTCGACATCCATCTCTTTGAGGATAGTGGCTCCGTCATTTGTAATCACGATATCGCCGAAGCTGTCTACAAGCATCTTGTCCATTCCGCGCGGTCCGAGGGAGGTCCTCATCGTCTCGGCAATGACCTTAGCAACCATGATGGCGGCCGACTGGGCTTCTCGGCCTCTCGTCCTCTGGGTGCCTTCTTTCAGAATTAGTATTGGGACAGTACCCACGCTACCTGGAGCTGTCGCCATAATTAATCACCGGTATTGATTAGCATGTGTCCTACTTATATACCCTTTCCGGCGGCAAGAAGGGGCGAGAAGCCTCTCCAACATATTCCCACAAAATTTTTTGAGTATTATGTTCAATGGTTTAGGGTATTGAGTTTATCTACCGGCGGATAGCTTCTCAACTACCGCGATGAAGCTGATAAGTGTCAAGCTTCCAGAGGCGTTGATAGAGGGGATGGATGAGCTTGTAAAGAAGAAGATCTATCCAAGCCGCTCAGCAATTCTGAGAGCTGCGGTGAGGGACCTACTTAAGAGAGAGCTCTGGAGCGAGTAGAACAGGCTCTCAAGACACTAATTCACCGTCACAGCCAGTATTCGGGGCCATAGTTTTATTAGCTAATGCGGAGGTAGAGAGCCAGAAAGGGCATGCGTCTGAGGATGGTGATCCCGAAGGGGTCGCTGGAGAAGGGCGCGATCGAGCTGCTTGAGAAGGCCTTCTACAGGGTGGAGGGCTATGAGAGGAGCTATAGCCCACTGATCAGTGACAGGGAGATCGAGCTGCGGATTCTGAGGCCGCAGGAGATTCCCGTGTATATTGCGGAGGGGCTGTTTGACGTGGGGATCACGGGGCGTGATTGGGTGGAGGAGACGGGGGCGGATGTCAAGATACTTAGAGACTTGGAGTTTGGGCGGGTTAAGCTCGTCTTCGCGGCCCCGGCCAGCAGCAGGTATGAGAGCCTAGACCAGTTTCTGGAGGAGAACCTCTCTAACGGTAGGCCTGTGAGAATAGCTACCGAATACCTAAACATCACGATGAATCGGGTTATAGCGGCAGAGGCCTACGCGTCTAGGTTTGGGTCTAAGAGGCCCATGATAATCACACCATGGTATCGTTATGGCGATAACCCACAGGTCTCAATACTCCTGTCCTTCGGGGCTACGGAGGCGAAGCCCCCACTCGCGGCGGACGCGGTCGTCGACAACACGGAGACTGGCCGGACGCTCGAGCAGAATAACCTAGCTGTGGTGGAGGAGCTGATGGAGAGCTCGGCGCTGCTCATCGCTAATAAGGAGTCGCTTGAGGACAGGTGGAAGCGTGAAAAGATCTACGACATCTTAACCATGTTCACTGGAGTAATAGAGTCGGAGAAGAAGCTTCACATCTTCCTGAACGTTAGGGAGGAGAACCTCGAGGAACTGCTCTCAATACTCCCGTCGCTAAAGTCGCCCACGATAAACAAGCTGTCCATGGAGGGGTGGTATGCCGTGAACACTGTCATCGACAAGTCGGAGCTCCACAAGATACTGCCAATGCTGAGGAGGCTGGCCCAGGGCCTAGTTGCCCACAAGCCCGAGCTCATCCTGCCACTAGAGGAGATTGGGCGTGAGAGTGGTAAGGATATCGAGAGAAAACGCGGCTGAAGTTGCTAGGCTTATCCGGGAGCACTCCAGCCCACCACCCGAGATATTAGAGACTGTTGAAGAGATAGTCAGGGCTGTCCGCAGGGAGGGTGATGAGGCCCTACTAAGGCTGGCGGAGCAGTTTGACGGCGTCCATCTAAGCAGAGACGAGCTCTTATCAACTAGAGAGGAGGCGAGGGAGGCATACGAGGCAGCCCCATCCAGACTCGTCTCAGCCATGAAGAGTCTTAGGCAGCGAATATTGATGATCGAGAATAGGATCTATGGGCGGCTAGCACTAAACATTACCATCGGAGGTACTAGGATCGAGATTAGACCCATCCCCCTCGAGTCTGTGGGATGCTATGCACCTGGGGGCTCTGCATCCTATCCATCCACAATCTTGATGATGGGTGTACCGGGAACTGTTGCGGGTGTTGGGCGACTAGTCTTGGCTACTCCGCCCCGTAGAGGGGAGGAGGACCGGAAAACTGTCCTAGCAGCCTCGTATATTGCTGGCTTCAGCGAGGTGCTCTGGTCTGGCGGGGCCCAGGCAGTAGCGGCCTTGGCATACGGCACTGCGACTGTGAGGGGTGTGAAGAAAATTATGGGGCCGGGGAACAGGTATGTCCTCGAGGCTAAGAGGATTGTCTCGAGGGATGTTGCGGTTGACTTCGCGGCGGGGCCATCGGAGCTGCTCGTTGTAGTCGACTCATCCACACCATTCAGAAGGGCCGCTCTAGAGATGGCTGCGCAGGCCGAGCACAGCCCAGACACCTTGGTTGGCGCTCTGGCGCTTGACCCCGAGTCGGAGGCAGCTATCTTGGAGAGCCTCTCAGACCTGTTGAGGGAGCTGCCCCAAGACTCGCTAGCCTCGAAATCCCTGAACACGCGCGGATTCGTATGCGCCGCTGATGGTTGGGAGGCTGCTAGCCGATTCATAAATGCACTTGCCCCGGAGCACCTGCTCGTCTACGCAGAGATAGGGAGGAAGGGGCTGAAGGAAATACGGAGCGCAGGGGTTGTGAGCTATGGCCGACACCCCTCAGGAGTCTTTCTAGACTACTATGCTGGGCCCAGCCATGTCTTGCCGACGGATGGATGGGCATCCATAAGAGGCGGGTTGACGGTCCTAGACTATGTGAAGCTGCTCCCCACCGTTAGGGCTTCGAAGACCGCTCTGAGGCGGGCATATCGAGAGATAAGGGAGCTAATTTCGGCTGAAAGGCTGCCCCTACACCTGAAGGCCCTAGAGGAGGCTGCGAGGCTTTGACAATGGCGAAATATTTCAAGGTATCAGGCGAGACTCCCGCCTACATCTATAAAGAGTCGGCAAAAATGCTCAGAAAAGTAGACTCCATACTCTTCGACTGCGACGGGGTCCTAATAGACACGCGGGAGAGCTACGACATGGCGATAGTGAAAACAGTCAGTATAATTTTCGAGAAGATACTCAACCTAGAGCTAATCGCCCACACAGTAAACAGCAGCCACATCTATCTTCTAAGGTCGACGGGCGGATTCAACAACGACACAGACACGGCATACATACTATCCCTCTGGCTGTTCACGGGGCTTCCAAGGGATAGAGCCGAGGTAATCCTAGGACTCGGCTCAGCGGTAGATGATGCTAAAAACCCTCACACCCTCCTAGAAACTGTCTCACAAACCGTAGACCTGAGGACAGGACACCTACAGCGCGAGTATAGGTCTACACCCCCTCCACTAGAGCAGATAGTATCTGAGACCATGCGGCGCGTTGGTGACCAAGTACTCTCCGTCGCAGACCTCGAGCAGACTTTGAGAGAGTTTGCGGGGAAGAGGGGGATGCTCGAGCTTTTCGAGACCTTCAGACGCATAATCGGAAGGCCCGGAGTTTACGGGGAGGGACTCCTCGAAACCCTCTTCTGCGACATCTACTATGGACCTGAGAATGTCCGCCTAATCTTCGGGAAGGGGAATTTCTTCGATCTGGGGCCAGGGATGTATTTGAAGGAGCGGGTTAATGTGAGGGAGGAAACTTTGAAGTGGCTTGCCGGAAGGTTTGGAATCGAGAATATGAGCATCGTCAGCGGCAGGGACAGGTTCTCAACAGAGATTGTGCTTGGCGACCTGATGAAGTACTTCAACACAGAAGCCTGCGTTTTCCTCGCGGACGAGTACCGGCAGATAGGCGAGGTGGTTAAGAAGCCTAGCCCATACGGCATTGTCAAGGCAGTTACACGGATGGGCGGGGCCGCATCCCCGATATATTTGGGGAACTCGGCTGAAGACCTCTTCATGGCGCGGAGCGTTGAAAAGTATGGCTACAGAACACTCTTCGCCGCAGTAGTCGGCCTAGCCCCCAACCCCCTAGAGTCAGCCGAGTTCTTCGCATCCCTCGGCAGTGATGCCATACTATTGAGCCCAGACGATATTGCTAGGGTGTTGGGGATGGTTTGATGGAGAGGCGCGAAAGCTCTGTCACACGCAAGACAGGGGAGACAAAGGTTGACGTAAGGCTTGTCCTAGAGGGTGAGGGGAGATTCAGCGGCTCTACGCGGATAAAATTCTTCGACCACATCCTCACACTTCTCTCCTATCACAGCTTCATGGACCTATCAGTGGAGGCGGAGTGGGACCTTAAGCACCACGGCGTCGAGGACGTGGGTATAACCCTTGGACAAGCCCTTGGAGAGGCGCTCGGAGACCGCTCAGGCATTGCAAGGTTCGGATACGCACTCATACCCATGGACGAGGCCCTAGCCGAGGCTTCAGTAGACTTGGTAAAGAGGCCACACGCAAAGGTTGACATCAGCCTATCAAACGCGTCGATCGAGGACATGGCAGCGGAAGACATAGTCCACTTCCTCCAGACGCTCGCCAACTCGATCCCAGCAGTGATTCACATCAATGTGAGATACGGCTTAAACGACCACCACAAGGTAGAGGCGGCTGTCAAAGCCCTAGCCGTAGCCCTAAGGAACGCGTGGCAGAGGGAGCAGAGGAGGAGGGGGCCGCCCAGCAGTAAGGGCGTGATATAGCATTGCGGATCGGCATACTGAGCCTAGGACTCAGCAACCTCTTCAGCATAACCTCTGCGATAAAGAGGCTTGGGGCTGAGGTCGCCATACTCGAGAAGCCGGACGACACTGTCGACGCTCTCATCTTCCCCGGGGTCGGAAACTTCACCGAGGCGGCGCGCAGAATCGAGGGGATACGTCAAGAGTTGCTCGGCTATATTCGCTCGGGCAGACCGTTTCTCGGAATCTGTCTAGGAATGCAGATGCTCTTCGACTCGAGCGATGAAGGGCCTGGGGCGGGGCTTGAAGTGTTTAGGGGGCGAGTCGTACGCCTCAGGGCGTCAAAGCTTCCCCACATGGGCTGGAGCGGGATAATTCCTGTAAGACCCTCACCACTAACAGAAGGAGTCCAGCCTGGCGAATATGTCTACTTCATGCACTCTTACGCCCCGCAGCCCGTCGACGAGCGCATAGTCATAGCCACGACAAACTACCAGACCGACTTCCCCTCAATAATCGGCGAGGATGTCATCTTCGGGACACAGTTCCACCCGGAGAAGTCGGGTAGAACAGGCGAGAAGATACTGAGGAACTATATCAGAATCGCTAAGCGATGAGGTAGAAGGTGAAAGTATAAGAGCGGCGGCCTACCAATATGTTTAGAGTAAGAGCATTATGCAAATTCCCGGAAAAGAGGCGGAGCTGTGGACTATAGAGGGGGAGAAGATTAAATGCACGGCCTGCGCCAGGTACTGCCGCCTCTCAGACAACCAGGTGGGCCTATGCGGAGTTAGGGGCGCCCACAACGGAAAACTCTACCTCTACGTCTACGGCAGAGTAATCGCAAGCCACATCGACCCAATCGAGAAGAAGCCGGTTACACACTACATGCCGGGCACCAAGATTTTCAGCATAGCGACGACAGGGTGCAACTGGCTCTGCCAATACTGCCAAAACTTCGACATCAGCCAGAGGAGGAAGGTTGAGGGAATAGAGGTTACCCCGAGACAGGTGGCGGAGCACGCCGCAAGATACGGCTCACACGGAATCGCCTACACCTACAACGAGCCGACAATCTTCATGGAGTTTGCACGGGACGTGGGCCTAGAGGCCAAGAGGCTCGGCCTATTCAACATCTTCGTCACCAACGGGTACTGGACGCCGGAGTCAGTGGCCATGGCATCAACATTCCTCGACGCCGCAACAGTAGACTTCAAGGGGAACGGAGAGAGAGGGTTCGTAAGACGCTACATAGGAATACCAGACGCGGAGCCGATATTCCAGACACTCCTCGAAATGCGGGATAAGACGAGGATACACATCGAGATAACCGACCTCGTCGTCCCTCAAATCGGCGACGACCTAAACGCTGCCCGAAAGCTTGTGAGATGGGTTCACGACAACCTCGGCCCAGACACACCCATACACTTCCTAAGATTCCACCCAGACTACAAGCTCATGCACCTACCCTGGACGCCCATAGAGACGCTTGAAGCCCACTGGAGAATAGCAAAAGAGGAGGGCATGAACTACGCCTACATAGGAAACGTACCAGGCCACCCATACGAACACACATACTGCCCAGGATGCGGATACATCGTTGTGGAGAGGCTCGGATTCGACATAATCGACTGGCGCCTAACACCCCAGAACAGATGCCCAAGATGCGGCTACAAGATAGCAATAGTCGGGAGACCGCCGGAGAAAGAATCCAAGAAGAGCAGATTCATACCAGTCCACTGGAACCTAAGCTAATACCCTCCACAGCCACCTCTACTTCATTATCTTAATCCTTCTCCTATCTATCGTCAATATTGCCATCACAATCGCGATGGCGCCGAAAATTATCATCCTAATGTTCAGATCTATTGCGAGCATGCTTAGGCCGGAGTCAAGCCACCTGATAATCAACACCCCTAGCAGAGTCCTATGAACACCGCCGACACCCCCCGTAAGCGCTGTCCCACCAACAACCACGCTTGCGAAGAGGGGTATCGTGTCCAGAACACCAACCTGCATGTGCGCGCCCTGGATTTGAGAGGCATAGAAGATCCCAGCCAGTCCCGCGAACAACGAGCATATCATAAAGACCAGAACCCTCACCCTGAAGACATTGATCCCAGCTAGGTTCGCTCCTACAAGGTTTCCGCCAATAGCGTATACAGCTCTTCCAAAGGGTGTAACCATTGTAATTAAGATGGCGACAAGCCATAAACCCACGCTCCAATAAAATATCGCCGGCAAACCCAATATCATGGTTGTTGAGACAGCCCTGAATGCAGGGTCAGTAATCATTCGCGTATATCCTCCAGAGATTATTTGGGCCAGACCCTCAGCCACCATAGATGTGGCTAAAGTGGCCATAAAAGAGGGAATTCCAAACCTCGCAAGTAACAAGCCATTCACGTATCCAAAAACTAGGGCGACACCAAGGGCCGATGGTATGGATAGAAAGCCGATAGAAGGGTATAGGACGGCGAATATCATGGCGGATAGCTTTAGGACACTGGGAACGGAAAAATCAAACGAGCCCATGAGAATGACTAGTGTAAGTCCACAGGCCGCTATTAGGAAAAATGACATACCATAGATCAGGGTGATGACACTGTCCCAACTCGTTAGGAAGAATGGATTGGCAATTCGCAAAAGAATAATTAACAACAATAGCCCGGAGATCGGTACTATCGTGTTAAGATTTCTATGCAGCCACTCCCTATAGACGATTGTTTGACTCATATTAACCCCACATGCTAAGCGATTAAGGCACCTTTAAGAGCTTTCGACGCGACTATAACAGCGGCCAGCAAAAGTGTACCTATATAGAGTTTGAGGTGGTTCGGATCTACACCAGGCAGTAGGAACAGCCCATTAAATATCAACACATACACTAGAGCGCCCATCAAGGTCCTATGCGGGCCACCCATCCCACCGGCCAAGGGGGTTCCCCCAAGAACTATAGCAGCCAAACCCCTTATCAACTCGCTCGGGTCAAAGTCCACCCTTGTCTGGTTTCCGAGGTGGACGAAGATCGCGATAGACCCTAGCCCTGTTAAGAATCCGCTAAGCATGAAGGCAATTATCTTGTATTTTTTGACATCGATTCCTGCTAGGCTGGCACCCTCCTCATTTGACCCTATGGCGCAGAGATAGGTCCCAACTTTAGTAAAGAACATAAAGAATATCGCCAAAGCAATAGTTGGTAGTGCTAGTAGGAACGGTGATGGAAGGAAGGGTATGGGTGACTCTCTTAGGAAATTATATGCTGGAACAGTAAGCGTCAAGACTCCTGAGACGTTTCTAACGTATGTGGTTAGGAATGCAAATACAGCGGTTACCGCGAGTGTGAGTATAAATGAAGGTATCTTAGCCTTGACATGGATATAACCATTTACTATTCCGACAAGCAGGCCGAAAACTGGATAAATGAGTATTGACGCGAGGCCTAGGTAGGGATAGAGCAGCCATACGAGGGCTCCACCAAACATCCACACACCCATATACGAGACATCGATTGAGCCCATTAATATTACAAAAGTCGGCCCCACGGATAGCATCGCGGTCACAGCAAAACTCTTCATAATAGCCACCATATTACTGGCTGATAGAAACTTTTCTGGAACTATTATCGAAAAGAGTACTATTAGACTGAAAATGGTCCATAATGCAGGATTTATCCTAATCAGCCTCCAAGCTAATGCAATAGTTGTTACTACAGGTGACTTTCCAAATTCTTCCTTCATAAGCCCATCAAACCCCTAAACTCCTCGTTCGTACACACCCTCTGAACCATGCCCTCCTTCAACATCAGTATTTTATCACACAGAATCGCGTATTCCTTGGGATCATCGCTTACAAGCAACATCGATATACCGTTCCTCTTCATTTCTAGCAAGACTTCATATATGTCTTCTCTCGCGCCAACATCTATCCCAATAGTGGGATCCTCTAGAATTAACACTTTCGGACTTTTCTCAAGCCATTTACCGACCGAGACCTTCTGCTTATTGCCACCACTTAGCGAGTAGCACTCGGTATCGACACTTGGCGCCCTAATACGCAGCCTCTTCACAATTTTTTCGGCTAGGCTCTTCTCCAGTCTCAGGCTTATCACAGGAACCGCTACGAGATGTTTTCTAACAACCTTCTCAAAATTAATTATCGAGACATTCTTTCTTATCGGCCAGTAGAGGAAGAGTTCCTTACCCGTCTCACCTGAGAAATATCCGAGACCCTTCTGTATTCTAGAGTAGGGTCCACCTTTTGCTTTCAACTCATGACCATCCATAATTATCTTCCCCTTATCAAAAGAAAGGACTCCATAAAGAGTTTTGGCGACCTCACTCTTACCACAGCCAGCAGGTCCAAACAGCCCGACACACTCGCCCTTGTGAATGTCGAAAGAAATGTCTGTGTAGTATCCTTTCTTGGTGAGGTTTCTAACAGTCAAGACTGTGGGTCTCTCTTCAGGCTGCTCCTGCCCATAGCCGTATCTTGCTAAGAGCTCGTAGTATGATTCTCGTCCGACTATTTCTCTGAACAACTCTTCTTCAGTAACCTTTTCCGCCGATAAATCGTGATGAGCTACTATTTTCCCATCCCGTAGAACGTATACGCGGTCACTAAACTTCATCACTTCAGGTATAATATGTGATACAAATATGAACGAGTTCTCCTTCTTTAGGTTTAGCAGATAGTCGAATAGCTCGTCCCTCTCCTCTATTGACAGAGGGGCAGTTGGCTCATCAAGTATTATCAAAGGGGTGACCTCGCCCTCCTTACCCTCGCCTGTAGCCAGTCTGATACTCAGAATCGCCCTAGCTATCTCTACCATCTTCTGAGTAGATAGGGGCAACTCGTATAGATAGCTTCCAAGATCGCATTTAATTCCCAGTTCATCAAAAACGGACTTGGCCGTACCTATGATTTTTTCTAGCTGTAGCCTTCCGAGCTTCGTGAACTTATCTTCAAGGCCTAGGAATAAAAATTGGTAGACCTTGAGGTGAGGGATGACCCCTCTCTCTTGGTAGACTATTGATATGCCCCTTTTTAATGCATCTATTGGGTTCTTAGGAAATGGGATGCGCTCGCCTAGGTAATATAATTCTCCGCTATCTGGAGGATGTATACCTACAAGAATCTTCATTAGCGTAGATTTTCCAGCACCATTTTCCCCTACTACGCTAAGTATCTCCCTCTTTCTCACCTCTATACTTACTCCATCTAGAGCTCTGACCACTGTGTCGAATGTTTTAGTAATGTTCCTTGCCTCTACAAGTACCGCTTGGGAGGAGGTCATTTTCCGCTCAACATAAATAATGTCAAGCGCAATTAAAAAATATTTCACATAAATAAAAAATTACGGATATATTTTTATTCGACTGCTGCTCCCCACCGAGGCAGTAGCTTCAGCCCCTCTGCCTGAGCGGCGCTTATTTTGGCCTCATTTTCTTTCCATGTGTCCCAGTTCAGGTCTAGGAAGTATTTCATGGTTAATCCGAATTGCTTTCTGAATGACTCCAAGTTTTCTCCCTTTGTTCTGTCGTCTGTTACTTTCATCCTATCCATCATTGGAACGTAGTAGTAGTCGTTTGCCGTTAAGTAGTTCTTTGCGTGCCTGTCATATGTCAGTCCGAGTTCTCTGACCTTGCCGACAGATAACGTCCTGAAGTCGTATGGATACAACTTTGACGGATATACTTCGCTTATCTTCAGAAAGTCTAGGAGCTTGGCCGCATCAACTACTACGAAGTTTGGATGCCATTCAAGCCCAGAGCTCCTAATCAGTTCCTCGTTCTCCTCCTTGATCCCTGGTGTTGAGAGGTTGAGAACAGTGGTGACCCACGGCGACTGAACCATCTCGTCTCTGAGTGGATATGAAGCCCCTGTCACCGCATCATAGATAGCAGCGACGCGTTTGCCTCCAAAGTATTGGAATTCGGTGAGCGATGTTACAAACCACTCGCCCTTTATCACTAAGTCTACACATGCTACTATTGCGTCCCTAGCAGCCGCAAATGGTCCTATGTCTATCCCCCTCTCCTTGAATACTGAAACTGTGCCCATCGCCTGGTCGTCGTTGTGCCCCCAAACAGCCTCGTAGTCAGTTCTCACCGCTAATGCATCCTCTCCAGCCTTTCTACCTCCAGGATATGCCCACTCACCCCAATAGTGCCCGAGATTCTGTATGAATGGGTACTTTCTCCACGCAATGGCGATTCCCTGATTAATTAGTGCGGTAGAGTCTGGTGCAATCGTCTTTGAAGACTGTACGTGGAGGACCTTGCTCTTATTATACTTCCTCATCTTCTCGTAGAGGAGCGTCATGCAGTGGAAGCTCATCTCGTCCGACATTGTGCTAAACTCTAGGAACCAGTGCGGCCCCTTGTCTCCGGGTAATAGGGCTGGGTCCCTAGTCCAAGCCGTGGACGCAAACACCTTATTCTCCTCACAAAGCCTCACTATTTCTTGCATAGCGGCTATGGCCGGGGCCCAGTAGACAATGCCCTTAGCACCTGCAGCTATAAGTGAGTCAGTTGCCTCTACGGCCTTTAACGCCTCAGCCCCTATCTCTATTCCCTTGAAGTCGAGTTCAAGCTGTTTGGCAGCCTGGTCGGCGCCCTGATAGTCATACTTCGGCGCCTCTTGTGCCAAGGTCCACGTGACGTATCCTACAAGGAATTTGTCTCCGGGCTTACCGGTTGCGTATTTCTTAGCTAACTCGGCCCTAAGCTCGGCTAGTCCTGGGGCGGCCGGTGCAGCAACTGTTACTGTTCTTTCAACGGTTACTGTTTGGGCTGGAGCGGCTACCGTCCTCTCCACGGTTACTGTTCTTGGCGGGGCAGGTGGCGCCTCAGGCTTTGCCAGATACCCAACAACACCCCCAACGACCAATCCTGCCGCGGCTACTCCTGCTATCTTAGCTGCCTGCCCGATTGCAGCGCGCCTAGATAACATTCTTTCCCGGTTTTCCTTTTCAGACATCGGATATAGATATTGAAGCCTGTTAATAAGCTTTTCGATCTGGTTTATTAAAATCCTAAACCCTTTACTCACCTACACAGACCCCAAAAATGGGTTTGACAAAACACTTGGTGTTTATCACAAAAGTCTATTATGACCCTCCATTATATAATCAACGCTCTTAATCAGCTTTTCATAGTACTCAGAATACTTACCATAAGTTTCACTCAACTTTCTGTTCGGCTCTATCCTTTTTATAGGCTTGACCCATTCGTTAATCGTCTTCACATAATCTTTGAGTAGCCCGACGCCATATCCACCTATAACCGCCAAAGCTGTTACAGCATATTCCTCTCTATTAAGCAAGACGTACGGTACTCCCAATATGTCGGCTTTTATCTGGCACCAAATCTTACTCTTGCTACCGCCACCTATCCCCCTAACCTCTCCTATTCTTATGTCTCTTAACAATCCATGCAGAATTTTTAAGTAGTACTTATATTCGAAGGCTATGGATTCTAGTATAGACCTGTAGAGGTGTCCTGTAGTGTGTTTCCAGCTAAAACCTAACCAAACCCCCCTGATGCGTGGATTGTAGGGATAGGCTCTCCCCCCGAGGTGCGGTATAAAGAACACTCCCTCACTTCCTGGAGAGATTTTAGAAGCCTCCTCGTCTAGGATTTCGTAGGGATCTTTTCCCTGCTGTTGGGCCATCTCCTTCTCTTTTTTGGCGACCTCGTCCCTAAACCATCTCAGACACAGCCCTCCACCATTGATGTAGGCGCCGATGCACCACTGCTCAGGGACGATGGACTTGAGGTGTAGCAGTGTCCTATGTTTTATGTCTGGGGCGACTCTATCCGTTGAGACATAGAAGGCAGAGGCAGTCCCGGCGATATCTAGACATAGTCCAGACTGTGTCAGTCCAGCACCGAACGCACAGGCCATGCCGTCGCCGGCCCCTGCCACAATAGGTATCCTTCTCACAAGCCCCATTTTCTCCGCTGACTCAGGTGTTAGCTCCCCGATGACCTCCCAAGGCTTAACCACTCTTGGCATTTTATCTAATGGCAGTCTAAAAGCTTCTGCAAGCTCTTCAGACCAGTCCATTTTGTGGATATCGAATAATCCTGTAAAAGTTACGTATGTATAGTCGTAAAATGCGTCTTCTCCCTTCAACCCAGCTAGCCTGCCGGCTACATACACCGCGGGCACAGTAAACTTACTTATCTTCTCGAAAGTTTCAGGTCTTTCATTCTTCCACCACATCATTTTGGGCAGGTGATCGACTGTTGGCGGAGTGCCTGTCCTTTCTATTAGTAGCTCTTCATAGTTTGCCTTCAGATAGTCTATGTATTTTTCACATCTAATGTCGAGCCACGAGTCATATGGCATGACAGGGTTCCAGTCCTTATCAATCGCCATTATACCGGCCATCTGTCCGCTGAAAGCAATTGACGCGACTTGGCGTGGGTCTATCCTAGACTTCTTTACAACCTCCCTTACAGTGTTAGTGGTTGAAATATAGAAGTCTTCGGGGACCTGTTCAACCCAGCCTACCCTCGGATAATATAGTTTAGATTCCTCGTATGCTACGGCCAACTGGTTTCCCTCAACGTCAAATATTGCTGCTTTCGTCCCAGCTGTTCCAATATCAACACCAATGAGGTATTGGGAGTGCATAGACCCTCTCCAAACCTCAACCAGCGACCTCTAAATAATATTTTTCCGACTATGTGTTATGTGTAGTGTGTAATGTGGTGCTATGCCTACATACCTCAAGGAAGCTGTTCTGTGATAGTTGAATGGCCCTTAAGGCTGGATCAACGGTGTAGCTGAGAGAGGCTCATTCTCCGCCTAGTTCACCCTCATGCCTCTTAGCATATCGTCTATCAACCAACTCGTCCACCCTCAACAGCATGATGGCTGTCTCAAATGTTGTTTTTAGCACCTGCTCCTTCATCCTGTAGGACTCAATTATCCCAGATTTGACCGTGTCACAGACCTCTCCTGAAATGGCGTCAAAACCGTAATGGTTCTCGCCTTTTCTATGTTTTGCTCTCAACTCCGCTAATATTTCTATTGGGTCATGTCCAGAGTTTTCTGCCAGAAGCCGAGGCACAGTCTCAAGAGCATCTGCACATGCGAGAATGGCTTCCTGCTCTTTTCCCACATGCCCCAAGGCCTCCTTTCTAATGGCTATGGCCAGTGTCTCCTCTACGGCCCCTCCCCCTGGGAGGTAAGCAGGCCATCCAAACATGGAGGAAACATAGGTTATCGAGTCTTTAAATGCGTGTTCTATGTCGTTTAGCACGTTATCCGAAAAACCTCTCAACAGGACTGTAACGCCTCCTGCATTATTGCATCCCTCGATAGCCAGCACCCGCTCACTTCCTATTCTCACCTCACTAATGAGTTCTGCTCTCCCTAAGTCCTCCTCCTTAATGTCCTCTATAGTGGACACTATCCTGGCTCCTGTGATCTTCGCGACGCTTGTAAACTCCTTCTCGTTAAGTAACCTACTTATTCCCATAACGCCCGCCTTTGCAAGCAATTGTTTTGCAACGTCCCCCATTTTCTTTCTACAGATGACAACGTTGGCGCCAACCGATAACACCCTCTCAACCATACTCTGAATAAGCCTCTCTTCTTCCCTTAGGAACTGGCTGACACTGCTAGGCCTGTTAATATCGATGTGATACTTAAATGGTTGTAGATGTCTGAATTCATCTATTTTCAAGGCCATATTTAGCATCGCAATCTTCGGATTTTTTATAATCCGCGGCATAGCTGGATGAGCAACTCCTTTCTCAATGATTACCCCGTCTAGCACCTTGCTCTCTGTGATGCTTCCACCAGCTTTTTTAACGATTTTCACAGCGTCCCTATCTAAGACCCTATTATCGCCATTTTTTCTGATGGTTGCATTTATAGCCTGAGTTGCCAGTTCTGAGAAGTAATCGGCATTGACTAAAGCCCTACCAGTGAACATTGTGGATACAATTTTTTTTATGGAGTTACTATCGAGGGTGTTTACTAATATACTAAAAGATCGCAAACGCTTCAATGCAGTATTATATGCTATCATGTACCCTTGTATTATTGTGTTGATTTTTAGCTGCCTAGTTGCCAGATCTGCAGCCTTTTTTAATAATTCCCCTATCAATATTATTGTTGTCTTTGTGCCATCCCCTACCGTTTTGTCAACGGTCTTAGAAGCTTCTCTAAGAAGCTTAGCTACAGGGTGGTGGAGATCAAGTTTTTCCAGTATCTCCATGCCATGACTGGTGAGCGCACCTTCACTAAACTTGTCGATAACAAGCTTAGACATGCCTTTTGGACCAAAGCACGGTTTCAGTATATCGGATACAGCTTCAGCCACATAGATGTTACTTCTCCATGCTGCGTAGCCGCGGCTCTTAAATACACCCTCCCTATGCAGCGCGAATGGATCGCGGATAATGAATTTTTTAGACATAAATCAGGGACCCGTATCTATGATTATTGCGCGCGCTTATTAAAGTTACCAGCCAGTATGTGTGTTGCGTCTGCTATACTCTCTCGACAGCGACTATTGTCATGCCGCCATCCACGACGAACTTCTGGCCAGTCACATATGCAGAATCATCAGATGCTAGGTAGAGGGCGGCTGCCGCTATATCATCGGGCTTCGCCAACCTCTTCAATAGAGCTCTTGCGGCCATTCTTTTCCGCTCCTCTTCTGTCGTGGCCGAGTATAGCAGGTCGGTCTCCGTTGGTCCGGGGCATATGGCGTTGACTCTGATGTTGTATGGCGATAGGTCAACCGCCATCGCGAGTGTTAGGGAGAGAACTGCGCCCTTCAGTGCGCTGTATGCGGCGTGTCCCGGCTCACCTGTGATCGCAGCTTTCGATGAGATATTAATTATGGAACCGCCCCCCGCCTTAATCATGTGAGGCACAACTAGTTGGGATGGTATAACCGTCCCCAGCACGTTTATTCTGAATTGTTTCTCCCAGTATTCCAGCGGCTCTTCTTGGAATGGCTTTCCAAGATGGATTGCCGCATTGTTCACTAATACATCTATTCTTCCAAACCTTTTAACGACTTCATCTACGCATCTCTTAACAGAGTCAACATTGCTTACATCTGCTTGTAACGCTATGACTTCTGCCCCACTTATCTCATTTTTTATTGTATTTACAGCTTTTTCGGCTCTCTCCAAATCTATGTCAAATATCGCGACCTTCCCACCTTCTCTCGCAAACCTTGAGGCTATTGCAAACCCTATCCCCCTAGCGCCACCTGTTACAATAGCCACCTTATCCTTTAGTCTCACAGAAGCTACAATACTGTTGCCTACTTAAAAATTTTTCTAGTCATAAAATAGGGGCTCTTGATCTTGTATGATTGTTTTTGTTTCCAATATCATAAAATCTTTTAAGTCCACACTACCGCCATCTAAGAACTCCGCACTAGGGCTGTCACAGGTTCACGAATAATTCTTAATTAGCCAGCGAACCGTAGACAGTTAGGAATGATTCTCTAGGGGTTTAGGCGCGCATCTACTATTCTAGATGCGAAGAATACCGGGTTATCTCTAAATATCTCCTTTACATATTTTCCCTTGTTGACTATCGAGTTTGGTTTTTACTGCGCACATGAACAATACGATCCTATAAGCCTGCTGGAGTTTTCTGTGGAGGCTGAGCGTTACAACTTCGATAATATATGGTCTAGTGACCATTTCCATCCGTGGAGTCATACAAATGCACATTCTGGCTTCGCTCTTAGCTGGCTTGGAATAGCCGCGGAGAGGACTCATAAAGTGAGGATAGGCTCTGTGTGTGCGACAATTTTGCGCTACCATCCGGCCCTCATTGCTCAGGCGTATGCGACACTAGACTTTATCTTTCCAGGCCGAGTGTTTCTATGTCTTGCAACCGGTGAGGCGATGAATGAGATGCCATTAGGGCTGCCATGGCCCCCATATAATGAGAGGCTGATGCGTGTCCGAGAGTCTTTTGAAATAATCAGGGCCCTGTGGACAAGAGAGTTTGTTGATTATGATGGCAAATACTATAAGCTTAGGCAGGCTAACCTCTACACAAAACCCAAGACCAATATACCTGTATACATGGTTGCGAGCGGAAAGAAGTCAGGTTACGTGGCGGGCTACTACGCCGACGGAGTTGTGGTTTCAGCCCGAGTGTTTGAGCAAGTTTTTGTGAGCGAGGTACTACCCGCGATGGAAAAAGGGGCGTCGGATGGGGGGCGCGACGTCTCGAAGATTAAGAAGATAGTTCATAGTGTGGTCTCGTACGACGAAGACTTGGACAGGGCCATTGAAGGGTGTAGGTTCTGGAATCCTACAATGGTGCCTGGAATTTTCGACTCAGATATTTACGACCCGCGAGAGCTCGAAAGGCTGGGAAGTTCAATTACTAGAGAGCAGGTTTTGCAGAAGAGGTTCATAATAACTTGTGAGGAAGATGCTATCAAACGTATTGAGAAATGGGTCAGAATGGGTGTGAACGAGGTCGAGTTTCTCAGCACAAGCCCAGACCAGAGAAAGTTCGTCAGGTTCATGGGTACAAGGGTTATTCCATACATAAAGGAAACATATAAAGATAGATAGAAAGCGACTATACTTCTTTGAGGATATGTCGGCTTGAGCAAGTCCAGGTTAAAAGACCGTGTAGCGATCATTACGGGCGCAGCTAGCGGGATAGGAAGCTCAACCTCGACATTATTTTCAGAGGAAGGGTGCAGAGTAGTCTTGGTCGACATCGATGAAGAGGCTGGAAAACGTTTAGAGAAAGAGATCACAGCCTTGCACGGAGAGGAGGCAGCCCTTTTTGTAAAAGCGGATGTCTCAGTCGAGGAAGATGTGAAGAGATGCGTGGAGAGTGCTGTGAATAGATATGGGCGTGTAGATATTCTTGTGAATAATGCTGCTATTCACTTGATTGCTACACTTCTTGAGACTACCACCGATGCTTGGCAGAGGACTATAGATGTAAATCTTAAATCGGTCTACCTGTTCTCCAAATACGTTGTCTCACACATGATTAACAATTCTATAAGGGGCTCGATCGTCAATGTCTCATCGATCCAAGGTATCCGTGGAGGGTTATTGTCCTCAGCATATGCGGCGTCGAAGGCCGGCATTATCGGCTTCACCAAGTCCCTAGCTCTCGAGCTTGCACCTTTCGGGATTAGGGTTAATGCTGTGGCTCCAAGGGCAATTGATACGCCTCTTTTTAGACGGTATCTCGAAGCCAGGGGGTTGACGGAGGAGGATATCAAGAAGCGCTACCTCTTCGGGAGGCTTGGAAGACCAGGGGAGGTTTCTAGGGTGATACTATTCCTTGCCTCGGACGAGTCTTCGTACATATCGGGTGAGGTAATTGTGGTGGGAGGCGACTTTTAGGGGAAAAGTAAATAGGTTCTATACGTCTTTAGGTCTCTGAGATGCCGGCACAGAAGATTGTTAACCTTTGTGTGATAGGTGCGGGGAGGGCTGGCACAGTACATGCAAGAAACATAAGGACGAGAGTAAAGAATGCAGAGCTCGCCGCCATTGTTGACAATGATTTGGCCGCCGCGACGAAGCTTGCGGAGGAGCTGGGCGGTCCAGCGGTCTACAAGGACCTAACGACAGCTCTGAAGAAGTCCGAGTTCGATGCAGTGGTAATCACAACGCCAACTTTTACTCATGCGTCTCTAACAATTGAGGCCGCTGAGGCTGGGAAACACGTCTTCTGTGAGAAGCCTATGGCCTTGACACTCGAAGAAGCAGACGAAATGATCTCTGCGACTAAACGACACGGTGTCAAGCTTCAAATTGGGTTCATGAGGCGGTTTGACCCGGAGTTTACATCCGCTAAAAAAATAATAGAGTCTGGAGAGATTGGAAGGCCTATACTTGTTAAGTCGGTTGGTCGCGGACCTGGTCTGCCACCCCCCTGGGCGCTGGACCCCAGGACCGGAATCGGATTCTTGGCAGAGGTTAATAGTCATGATTTTGATACTCTTAGATGGGTGATGGGTGATGAGTTTTCATCTATTTACTGCGATGTCTCAGCCCTTATACGCCCAGACCTGAGAGAGAAGTATCCCAACTTTTATGATGTGGCTGCTGTCCTAGTGAGGTTCAGGAACAATGGCCTTGGAATCATTGATGGAGCATGCCCTGTGGGTTACGGTTATGACGCTAGAATTGAGATCTTAGGCACAGAAGGAGTAATTACGGTCGGAGAAGTAAGAGGTACAACCTTGACCCGCGTGACTAAGGATATGCGCGTCCTCGCGGAGAGCTTTAAGAGCTGGAGAGACCGATTTAGAGATGGGTACTTAAACGAGATCGAACACTTCACCGACTGTATTGTCCACGATAAGGAGCCCTCAGTCACAGGCGAAGATGGAAGGAAGGCTCTAGAGGCAGTCCTTGCCGCGCACAAATCAGTGGAGACAGGAAGACCAGTTACCCTCCCGCTTGCGTGATACGACATGAGGGCGCTCAGGCTGTACGGTGTAAAGGATCTTCGACTGGAAGAGGTTGATAGACCAGTTCCGAGGGAGGGGGAGGTTGTTCTGAAAGTTTCCGCTGCCGGAATATGTGCGACAGACCTAAAGGCATACAACTATGGCTCGAGGACAAAAGTTCCCGTGACTCTAGGGCATGAAGTTGCAGGTGTAGTTGTGGATGCAGGTAAGGGGAGGGAGGAGCTATTAAACAAGCGTATAACGCTAAACCCAAACATATTCTGCGGAAGCTGCACCTACTGTCTAAGGGGAGAGCATGTGCTATGTCCAAAGAGGTATGCGATTGGCATAGACGTCGATGGGGGGTTTGCAGAATACATGGTCATCCCAGCCGCAGCCTTCTCCGTCGGGTGCGTCAAAGAGATACCAGACTGGCTGAGCATGGATGAGGCCGCACTAGTCGAGCCATTGTCAGACTGTCTAAGGGGGCAGCTAAAGCTCGGATTGAGTGCTGGAGACAGCCTCGCGATCTTCGGCGCGGGTCCGATCGGGCTTATGCATCTTTTATTAGCCAAGACACTCGGTCTCAGCAAAATAATCATGTGTGAGAAGAGCGAGGTGAGAGCGAGATTTGCTGAGCGCTTGGGAGCCGACCATGTAATTTTGCTGAGCGATGGGGTAGACATTTCCAAGGAGGTCCAGAGGCTAACGTATGGTGAGGGGGTAGACGCAGTTGTAGTAGCCGTCGGCGTGCCCGATGCTCAGAGGGATGCCTTAAGGATAGTGAGGCCTGGGGGAGCAGTCAACTACTTCGCTGGACTACCGGCCGGCGTTAAAGGAGTCGAGATAGACACTAACATCATACACTATAAACAGATAAGAGTGCTCGGAACATCCATGTCAACACCCATCGAGTTTAAGAAAGCGCTAGATATGGTGGCGTCAGGCAGAATAGACCTTAAACCACTGATAAGTATGCGCCTCCCACTGATAGAGGGTGTGAACGGCTTCAACGAAGCACAAAAACTAGAAAACCTCAGAATAATTCTCAACCCATAGATTTTACAGCCCTAGAAAGGTGAAATAATCATAAAAAATTCATGCTCGATACCGCGGGTTGTCAATTAAAACTGGACGCCCATCTTCCTCCACAATTAGTTTTGCGAAGCCCTTCTCCCTGACAATTTCATAATCATGCCCCGCGTCTGCGGGATAAGCGAAGAAGAATGTTAGCCTCTTATTGCCCGTGTTTATTGTTCGATGTCCCCAGCCCGGCGGCACGTAAACGACAGTGTTGTGCTCGAGGGGCCGCCACTCCACTCTCCCATCCTCCGACTGCATCAGGATGATTCCCTCACCCTCCAAGCCTACATAGATCTCCGCAGCACGCTTCTCATGGAAATGCCCACGAGTCAGAAAATATTCTCGACCAACCTTCCCGGGATATAATACCGTCAACCCAAAGTTCAAGTTCTCCTCCTTAACCTCGAAACTATTCTCAAAATATTCATAGACGACTATGTCTCCAAGGCTGCTAATCATTCTCCCGACCTCGGCTTGGTCGCTGAAGTATTCCTTCAGATCGGAGAGCCTTACCACGTTGTGTTTTGTGTATGGTTCTATTATTCGTTTAGCCAAATCGATTTTGGCTGAGAATAACATGGGTACTTACATGTTATCTAAGCTCAATCGATCCATATAAGTTTGATTCATGCCAATCTCCTTACCCGTCCTTCATACACTTCTGGATTCACCACGTGTTTTGGCCTCTCACCCTTAACGACCGCCTCGATTGCCTCAGCAACACACTCGTCAATCCCGCCGAACGACTCGTAGGTGTAGGCGCCAATGTGAGGCGTAATTACAACATTCTCTAACTGTAAGAGTGGGTTCCCGAGGCTTACATGGTCTCCCTCAACGACGTCTAAAGCTGCATATCTCAGCTTGCCGGACTTCAATGCCTTAACCAAGGCGCCCGTGTCGACGAGACCTCCCCTAGCCGTGTTAACCAGTATAGAGCCATCCTTCATCAACGCAATTGTCTCCATATTTATGATGTGATGCGTCTCCTCTGTAAGCGGGGCGTGGAGCGTCACGATATCTGACTCCCTCAGTAACGTTTCCAAGTCCGTGAGCTTCACCCCTATATTGGTTGCGGCATCTCTGGAGATGTAAGGGTCATAGGCAAGAACATTAACGCCGAATCCTTTAGACAATATTTCGGCGACCCTCCTCCCAATATTTCCGAGACCTATAATCCCTACGGTCCTGCCCATGAGTTCAAGCCCTATAAACCGACTCCTCTCATGCCACCTCCCCTCCCTTACGGCGATATAAGCTGCCGAGACCGAGCGCGCAGCGTCAAGCATCAGGGCAACGGCGAGTTCCGCAACGGCCTCCCTCTCCACCTCTCCAGGCACCCTCGTAACGACCACACCGCTCTCCGTAGCAGCCTTAACGTCTATATTATCTAGGCCTATACCATTGCGCGCCAGCAAAACCACATCAGTATTCGCCTTGAAGAACTTCTCGTCATACCTAGGGTTTGTGCTGGCTACGACGAACTGGAATCCCAAGAGATGGGAGGCTAGCTCCTCCCCACTAACCTCCCTCGGCACATTTATTCTTACAACCTCACCCACCTTTCTGAGCCTCTCGACCACCCCCGTATACGCCCCAAAGGTCGCCGAGTTCACAATCGCTATCTTCCACCTCATAATTCCTCCACCCACTACTAAACCCCAAGGGAGTTAAAATAACTACCCACGTGGAATCCGCCTGTTCCCGTTCATTGAAAAACAGAGAAAAAAGAGAGTCGGCTGTGCGGCTAAGTTATATAGCGATAGGGACAACTAAGTATTCTGCTGTGATGAAGGCAGCCTTCGTCTTATCACCCCACAAAGTTGTGGTCGAAGATGCCGCGATACCAGTCCTAGGTGGACGGGAAGTAATGGTCCGCGTGGAGGCATGCGGCATATGCGCGAGCGATATAAAGTTCTTTAACGGGTTGAAGAGTTACCGTGAGACTCCATTCGGCAGGGATAGCCCAGGTTTTACAGGCCATGAATGGGCTGGCGTAGTCGTCAGCACAGGCCAAGATGTCAAAACTGTTAGAGAAGGGGATAGAGTCGTCCCCTACATAGTCACATCATGCGGCTTGTGCAAGTATTGTAGAGAGGGGAGGGAGAACCTCTGCGCTGAAAAGAGGTATATTCACGGGGGGTTTGCAGAATACGTTAAGATTCCTGAGCAGAACCTTATTAGGATACCAGAAAACATTAGGGTTGAGGACGCATGCCTGACAGAGCCTACAGCGTGCTGTCTCCACGCTATCGAGCAACTGAATTTAAAGCCTGATGACACGGTAGCGATCATAGGCGACGGCCCCATGGGACTCCTGCATCTCCAGCTGGTGAGAAAAATAGGGTCGAGGGTAATTATGATTGGACATCATGAAGAGAGACTTGGGATAGCAAACAAGCTTGGGGCAGACCTAGTTATAAACTCTCTCAAGGTCGAACCATTCGAGCCCGTGATGGAGGCCACAGATGGTTACGGGGCCGACGCAGTCATCCTCGCGATAAACAATAAGGACGCCATGTCAAATGCGCTCAAACTCGTATCTAAGGGTGGACGCATCAACATCTTCGCAGGCGCACACCCAGACTACGAGATAAGCGTCAACCCCAACAAGATTCACTACAGCGAGCTAACAATAACAGGTAGCGCCGACGCCCTGAGAAAAAACTACCATGAGGCACTAAGACTAATGAAGAGCGAGGCAGTCAAACCCTCAACCATAATTACGCATATATTTCCACTCGAAAAAATAGAAGAGGCATTAGAGGCTATGCAAAAGAGGGTAGCCATAAAAGCGATAGTGAAGCCATAAGAGTCTGCCAAAGGATTGGCGGCCGATAGGTTTACCAAGCATGTCCACCCACCTAGGTGTGGGGGGTATAAAAGGTCTCCGAGAAGAGTGAACAAAGCATGGAGAGTAGATCCCTGCCCTAAGGATATTCGACTCTATACTGTTTCCATCTATCGCATAGACAGCTCTCTAAAAGGGTGTTACCACACCATCCCCTAAATTGAGATCAGAACACATCATTATTGGGTTTACTTGCCGCAAAAATATTAAATAATATGCTGAGCGACATGTTTTGATGTGTTGCAGAATATCTATGGAATGGAAATATCGCGATATGAGGACGCTGATCATGGAGAACTCGCGAATTAGGTTGGTCTTCATTCTAGATAAAGGCGGAGACGTAATGGAGTTAAGGTATAAGCCGTTAGATTTGGACCTTATGTGGCATTCACCTCTCGGGTGGAGAAGTCCCGCAAGGGAGACTTTTCCCAATCCTAATAATGTGGGAGGATTTCTAGACTATTATGGGGGTGGATGGCAAGATATTGTCCCCTCCGCGGGAGGTGTAAGCGTATCACATAGAGGAGCAGTACTCGGTGTCCACGCCGAGTCCTCCATGCTTCCATGGAACTGCGAAATATTGGAGGACAGTGTTGATGAAGTTTCAGCCCATCTTTGGGTTGAGGGGGTAAGATATCCTTTCAGGCTTGATAAGTGGGTGAGAGTGGTGCGTGATGAGGAGAAAATCTATTTCAAGGAAAGACTCCACAATCCGAGCAACCAAATTTTAGAATACTCTTGGCTACAGCACCCCTCATTCGGCGAGCCATTCCTAGAACCCAACTGCAATATTCGAATACCGACGCCCGCCGAAGTGATAGTCTTGGAGGGAGAACCTTTCGGCAGACTATTACCAGGGACCTATGACTGGCCTATCGTCCCTGGAAAAGACGGAAGGCCCATCGACCTGAGTATCATTCCCGCTAGAGACACCGTCGCTGAAGAGACTTCCTTCATCGCAAATATGAGGGAGGGCTGGTATGTTCTTTCAAACCCCCGACTCAATCTTGGTTTTGGACTTGCATGGGACATAAACGTCTACAAATACCTATGGTTTTGGCAGAACTACAACACCCCGGATTACCCATGGTATGGATCCGCCTGGAACATTGCACTTGAACCCTGCACAAGCTATCCTGGAGGTCTTACAGCCCAGATCATGCGAAAAACACACATAACAATCCCTCCCAAAACCTCGATCGAGACCTCACTAACCGCCCTCATCCTGAAAAACGCGGATAAGATAAACAGGCTAAAAATAAATGGCGAAATCGAGTAGCACTAACACACAATATTGAAAATAGTAGCGTGCTAGGTAACATAAATGGCTAACACTTCATCAGAGAGCTAATCGTATAATATTAGCGAAAAATATTATATATTGGTTCTGAGGATTTCCCCCTCGTGGTAGACAAGATTCATGTTGCCGTGTTAGGGTATGGTTTCATGGGGTCTACACATATCGATGCTTGGCAGATGATTGAGGGATGTGTTGTTAAAGGGGTTTGGGGTAGGGATTTTTCAAAAACAAAGCAGTTTGCATCCGAGAGAGGCGTCAAGGCATACTCTTCGCTGAGCGAGATCTTGGACGACAGAGATATCGATGTTGTTGACATTTGTACACCAACTTACACACATGCTGATTACGCGGTTCAAGCATTAGAAGCTGGCAAGCACGTAATCGTTGAGAAGCCAATGGCGCTTAGCCTTAGAGATGCAGACAGGATGATACATGCGGCAGATAAAAGCGGAATGAAGTTGATGGTAGCTCACGTTCTCAGATTCTTCCCAGACTACATGCAGGTGAGGAAAATAGTAGAAGAAGGGGGGATAGGCGAGATTTGTCAGGCTAGAGCGTTTAGGGGCGGGCCTTTCCCCGCGTGGAGCCCATGGTTTGGAGATGTAGTGAAGAGCGGCGGAGTAGCTGTCGACACAGCCATCCACGACGTAGACTTCATCACTTGGATAAGCTCCAGCTCCGCTCACCGCGTTTATGCTAAGATAATACGTAATGTAAATGGTAATTTGGCGAAGTATGACATAGCAATCATCAACATTAGATACGGCGACGGGTTAATAGCATTCATAGAGGCAAGCTGGGCACATCCACCATCATTTCCATTCACAATGAAGTTGGAGCTCGACGGCACTGAGGGAATGATTACATTGGATAACCAGCCCCCAATCCCAATCTCATTATACACTAAGAATGCTAAGCATAGCTATGCACCTGAATCATTGCCTTGGAAACCTATGGTACATCCATTCCCGCTCGATCCGTTTTACAGAGAATTGTCACACTTTGTAGACTGCATCAGGAGAGACGAGAATCCAATGACTGATGGAAGAGTCTCAAGAAAAAGTTTGGAAATCTGCCTGGCGGCAGTTAAGTCGTCTGAAAGCGGAAAACCCGTAAACCTTCCCCTAGAGGTGTAACATCATGAGTGCAACGTTTAGAGTCGGTTTTCTGGGCGTGGCTCACTTCCACGCTGAAAGCTATGCTAAAGCCCTGAAAAAAATTCCAAACTGCGAGATAGTGGGGGTATATGAAGAAGACACGGGCCTAGGTAATAGGTTTGGGGAAGAGTTTAAGATAGAATACCACGCGAGTATGTCTGAGCTTCTGAATAAGAATTTAGATGCCGTCATCATAACATCTGAAAACTCTAAGCACCACGAATATGTCGTTAATGCGCTGGATAATGATCTACACGTTCTGTGTGAGAAACCTATGACTATCAATCTTCGCGATGCAGAGGACATAGTATGCCGCGTTGATAAAAAAGGTGTTAAGTTTCAGATGTGTTATGTCATGAGGTATCACACTGTGTCCATACTTGTAAAAGAGCTTATAGATTCGGGGGTGCTCGGTAAACCAATTTTAATGGTAGGTACAAACAAGCTCAACAGATCTCTCCCCTTACTTAGGAGCTGGTTCACAGATCCTGGCCTCTCGGGTGGGGGTGCAGTGATAGACCATACCGTACATCTAGCAGACTTGATGAGGTGGTATACTGCAGATGAGGTGGTGGAGGTTTACACAGAGGTAGGGAAAAACGTGAATAAAACAATCGGCGTAGAGGACAATTTCTTTACAACTGTTCGATTCAGATCAGGCCCGATAGGGCACATAGATGGTAGTTGGACTTACGCCTCTGGATTTTATACATGGGGCGATGTGGCGATGGAGATCATAGGTACTGAAGGGGCTATACTTATGGACGCATTCCGGCAAAATATATACTTCATAGGGGATAAACACCCGAGCAATAGATTGTCTTGGAGCTATTACGGCTGCGACCCTGACCTAGCCATGGTGAGAGAGTTTAAGAGGTGTATCCAAGAAGATAGACCGCCGCGAGCAACTGCAAGAGACGGGCTTGAAGGTGTCAAGATATCACTAGCAAGCTATGAATCCAGCAAGCGTGGAGAACCAGTACAATTATTCTGATTACAGCAATCCATAACCAATATACTAGGAATTTATATCCAGAGAAACCCCCTTATAGCGGCTCCGTATTTGCGGTAACTCTCTTAATCTCCTCCACAAGGGCGTTCACGAACAGTTTAAACAATTTCTCGCCCTTCTCTTTGGTAGCTAGTGTGGCGTCACCGCACACACCCGTCTTAAAATCTCTACCAAGGAATTTAGAGGTGGTCAGTATTCTTATGGCCTCGTTGAAGTTAGGCGTAGTCATGCCTCGTGGAATGAAATCCGGCAACTCTTTAACAGCTTTACTCATATCTACTAGGTCAGGTCTAAGGAAGAGCATCAAGCTCGTCTCTAATTCTTCTGCGTGTATGAATATTTCCTCACTTAGTATCGTAGAAAGAGTCTCCATACTGACTACTAAGTAGGGGGATATGTTATGAACGGTCATGCCGCGGAGATTGAGTGATGTATTAAGCCACTGAGTGAGGGCAAATAGGTGGTAAATATGTCCTGCGTGTCCAGAAACAATAACTAGGTGTTTGAAGCCATATCTTGAAACACCCACAGCTATATCCTTGATTATCCTCATTAAAGTAGAGGGTCTCAGAGAGATTGTGCCCATCATAGGTAGGTGATCATCTGAGTATCCATACGGCAAGAGTGGTAGAACAACAGCGTCTATCTTTTTTGCAACCTCCTTGCATAACTCCCACGCTATTATGTGGTCAGTGCCTAGAGGAAGGTGCGGCCCATGCTGTTCAGTACTGCCGATAGGTAGCAGCGCTATCCGAGTTTTGCTGGCCAACTCTGACAACTGTATCGTAGATTTTTCGGCCCAGAGAGCAGTCATATCTCATTACCAACCCTTAGGATCGTTAAATATCTTTTATTTTTAGAGGGGGCTGCAAATTACATGAGCACGTTTGAAGATGCTTTCTGTTTTTAATAGCTTGCCTAACCCTTAAATACAACGCTATGAAATAAGGTCCGAAGCTTCTTGACGCGTAAGTTGGGTGTACTGGTTCATGGTGCAGGTTGGGTCTCCACACAACACATACATGCGTACCAAAACAACCCACACACACGAGTAGTTGCAATCTCAAGTAGAAGGCTAGAGAGCGCTAAGAAAAGGGCAGAAGAGGCAGGCCTCCATGATGTTAAATTATACGACGACTACCATAAGGCTCTTGAAAACCCAGATGTAGACATAGTTTCTGTTTGCACACCCCAGCATCTTCACGCCCAGAACACTATAGACGCAGCGAAGGCTGGTAAGCACATCTTGATAGAGAAGCCTATAGCTAATTCATTAGAAGAGATGAAAGCCATGAGGGATGCCGTCCGTAGAGCTAAGGTAAAAACGGTAGTTAGTTTTGTCTTGAGGTGGAATCCATTATTTGAGTCGATAAAGATTTTGATATCGAATGGATTCTTGGGAAAAATATACTACGTTGAGACTGATTACCAAAGCGCCGTAGCTGCGTGGTGGTCAGGATACGAGGACGCAAGAAAGAAGGATACGGGTGTAAGTGCATTTCTCGTAGCCGGGTGTCACGCACTAGACGCGGCAAGGTGGTTCGCCAGTGAAGAAAGATATGGCGCAGCAACCCCTGTCGAAGTCTTTGCATACTCTGGAGGACTCAGGAAGGGAAAGACTAGACAATGGAACTATTACACGCAAAGATGGGAAGATATGCCACCACTCGAGTATGATGATTTAGAGGTAGCCTTGATAAAGTTCGATAACGGTGTCATAGGTAAGGTTTCAGTAAATTTTGGAGGCGTACAGCCCTATACATTCCCAATTGAAATATTTGGTGACCATGGAACAATTAAAGACAATAGATTATGGTCGGCTAAATTTGAAGGCAACCAGAAGGGCTGGATAACTATTCCAACGATACTCCCAGACAGTGCCGAAGTGACCCACCACCCCTTCCAACAGGAGATAGATCATTTCGTCGACTGCATTTTGAAGGATAGGGAATCTCACTGTAACTTGGAAGACGCCATCAAGACCCATGAAATAGCTTTCGCGGCCCTCAAGTGTTACGAAACCGGGAAACCCGTAAAGTTGCCACTGCTTGAATGAATGTTTATATAATGTGATGTAAGATAGAGGGGCGCCCACATGGCTAAGCTAGAGTTGATTGGACTTTCTAAAAGATTCGGTAAACAAGAGGCGGTTAAGAACCTTACACTTGTTGTGGAGGATGGCAAGATGGCCTGTTTACTGGGCCCATCTGGTTGTGGGAAAACAACCACTCTAAGGATGGTGGCGGGTTTAGAGAGGCCCGACTCGGGGGATATCTATATAGGGGGTAGAAGAGTTAATGATCTACCCCCCTACGAGCGTAATATATCTATGGTATTCCAATTCTACGCCATTTATCCTGGAATGACAGTCTATGATAACCTGGCATTCCCCCTGAGACAGAAGAAGGTTCCTAAGAGTGAAATAGATCGAAGAGTTAAGGATATAGCAGATATTTTACGAATCAGCCACATACTAAAGGAGGATGCGATAAAATTGCCTGCAGGAGAAAAGCAAAGGATCGCTCTCGGGAGAGCATTAATAAAAGAGCCTGAGATACTCCTACTCGATGAGCCATTGACAAACCTCGACGCTAGGTTAAGAGCAGTGATGCGTAAAGAGTTAAAGAGACTACACCTCAAGTTAAAAACAACGACATTGTATGTCACCCACGATCAAGTCGAAGCGATGACTTTGGCAGATATGATAGGAGTGATGAATCTTGGAGTATTGCAACAATATGGAACCCCATATGAGCTTTACAATAAGCCAGCCAACATATTCGTCGCCGGTTTTTTGGGGACACCACCCATGAACTTTCTAGACTTCACTTATATGACAAATGGGAAAAAATACTTTGATTTCGGAGAGTTCAAGATTACTACGTCCGAACTGGTAAACATGCTACCATCCGCATTAGAATCAACTGAGCTTGTACTAGGCATAAGGCCCACCGACGTATCGCTTGTTGATGATCCACATGAATCCGATTCATATGGCTGGGAGATAAAGGTTGTAGAGCCAGTTGGGGATAAATGTATATTATTTATGAGTCTAGGGGATAAATCCATTAGAGCTGTAGTTCCAGCGACCATGACGGGGATAAAGGCAGGCAAGGTAGTGGGCATAAGATTTAGACGTGAATCGGTGCATATATTCGATAAAAAAACAGGGAAGGCTATATTGTAAAAAGGGTGAGGTATTGTGGCAAATGTTAGGTTGGTGGGAGTTACTAAGCGAGTGGGTGATAGATTATTAGTTGACAACCTCACAATTAATATAAGGTCCGGCGAACTTGTAGCTCTCTTTGGGCCACCGGGCTCAGGCAAGACGATGGTGCTCAGGCTAATAGCTGGATTAGATACTGTTACAAGTGGTGAGATCTATATTGATGACCAGTTGGTTAACGACCTTAGCCCCGCCCGCAGGGGCGTCGGCATGGTGTTTCAGAGCTTTGCATTGTACCCCACATATACGGTCTTCGATAATTTGGCCTTTCCCCTCCGGAAAAAGGGATTAGCGCAATCCGAAATAAAGATGAGGGTTGAAAAGATAGCAGAGATACTCGGAATCAGTCATCTGCTTGAGAAGAAGCCGGCTTATCTCAGTGGTGGCGAAAAACAGAGAGTTGCAATAGGCCGCGCAATAATAAAAGAGCCAAAGGTGTTACTGATGGATGAGCCGCTAACAAATCTTGATGCAAAACTGAGAATCCTAGTTAGGACTGAGCTTAAGAGACTTCAACAGGAGCTTGGAATAACGACGATTGTCAGCACACCAGATGATCAAGAGGCACTGTCGATAGCCGACAAAATAGCTGTAATGCGTCAGGGTAGACTTATACAGTATGACGACGCATCTACGATCTATCGGAAGCCCCAACACATATTCGTAGCCCAAAATATTGGTACTCCGCAGATAAACATACTCAGGGCCAAGTTATTGATTGAGGAACAAAACACCATACTAGACTTAAACTTTGCAAAGATTAAATTATCTGTAGACTCAGCAAAGATTAAGCAATACGTTGGGAAGGAGATTCTTGTGGGTTTAAGACCAAGCGAGATTATGGTAGGCAAGAAATCTTTAGGAGCCCAGCCAATAAGGGCGAGAGTCGAGCTAGTAGAGCTTCTAGGCACCGAGACAATTGTAACACTCTCGGCCGCGGGTGAAAACCTCACAGCCGTGGTACCCCCAGAAACGCCTTTAGAGGTGGGAGAAGAGATTTACATAACGCTCGACGAGGCCACGATACATGTATTTGACCCAGATTCTGGCGAATCTATAATTTAGAGAAAAACTGAAGATTTTTCCACGTATCACTATTTCACGGCTCCGGCCACCAGTCCGCTTATAAGATATCTACGGAATATGGCTATTATAACTAATGCTGGTAGCATTGCCACAACTCCTCCCGCCATCAATATACCCACAGGTTTGTAGGGCTGCGCGGCCATAAATCCTACAATCACAGGCATTGTTCTAGAGAGCTGTGTCTGTGTAACCATAAATGCAAAGAAGAATTCACCCCACGAGATCATAAATGCGATAATTCCGACAGCCACTATCCCGGGTTTAATGACCGGTAACACAACCTTGAACAGGGTCTCAAATCTCCCATACCCATCCACTCTTGCAGCATCTTCAATATCGGTCGGAATAGTAGTTAAATACGTGTTGAGAATCCATATATTCAAGGGAAGCGTGAAAGCGGCGTGAACTAATATGACAGCTGCGAGTGTGTCGTAGAGCTTTAATCCGAAAAAGTTCTGTATTATGATGTAGTAGGGGACTACTATTGCGACTGGAGGTATCAGTCGCCCTGCGATAGACATATAGAATAATACAGAGCTTCCCGGAAACCTTACTCTCGTGTAGACATACGAGGCTAGTGTCGCTGCAAAAACATTTATTACAACCGTGATTAGGCCTATTATCACGCTATTCATGAGTGCGTTTGGGAACCATCTCGCAACGGCGGGTAGGAAGCTAAGCCTCCCGCTCTCCTGCAGCCTAGCCTCTATCGCACTACTAGCATCAAATATGAACCAGTAATTAAAGTAAACAGGGTTATTTGGTATTATTGTGGGGGGTACTGAATGTATCTCAGGCTCTGATTGTAGACTCAGACTCAGCATCCAGAGAATCGGCAATAACACCCAGCAAGCGACAACTATTGAGGCAAGAGCAACACCAATCTTCTTTTTATCCATGTGCTACACCTCTGGACTAGGCTCTTAGTCTCAACCTCCCGATCCTTAATGCTCGGAAATAAGCTATGATCAGCCCTATACTTACGAGTACGACCATGAAAGATAATGCAGACGCTCTTCCGAAGTTAAGGAAAGTAAACATCTCGCTGAAAGTGTAGTACGATATTACCGCTGTAAAGTTTCCCGGACCTCCTGCAGTGATAACGTAAACAATATCGAATGTCCACAGTGCCATTAATGTCGTATAGACTGCCACGATAAGCATGAAGGGTTTGAGCCAAGTGAATGTGATTGATTTGAATCTCGACCATGATCTAGCTCCATCTATTAACGCTGCCTCGTAAAGCTCCTGGGGTATCGATTGTATACCAGCTAAGAACAAAAGCGTAGACAGGGGCAGCTGTACCCACAAGAAAGCCAATACGAGGATTAGCATAGCAGGCCATCTAAGGGTAAGCCACGGAACATACGAATCAATCAATCCAACAGCCTTCAAAATAGCATTAAATATGCCATAGTTCGCATCGAAAATCCACTTCCACACGGCCGAGCTTACAACGAGTGGAATCGCCCACGGGATTAATACTAGCCACTGCAAAAAACCAACCCCTCTGAACTTCTGTGAAAGAAGGAGCGCTAAGCCCAGCGAAATCGCCACCGCTAAAGGAACAGATATTGCTGCGAATATTGCCGTAGCCATTACAGAGTCGGCGAAGTAGTAAGAGTTGATAACTTGAATGAAGTTGTCGAAACCTATAAAACGTATCTCTTCAGGATACTTTAGGTCATATTTTTGAGTACTGACATATATTGCATACCCTATAGGATAAAAGGTAAATGGCAGAATAAATAATAAAGAGGGAATAAGGGCGAGTACAATAAATTTTATGTCTTCTTTTAACAATTGTGGTCACCGTAAACTTTTCCAGTCTATTTTCCCGTCTTTGACTCCCGCTTCATCCTATTCCATTCTTCAGCCAGTTTGTTGAGGACCGCTAATATATCATCGTCGCCCAAACCCCTGTTACCGAGTATCAGGTCGTGGATAAGTGGCCGCGCTACGCCAGCCTGCCAGTACCCCCACCACTCCGACCACCAAGTAGTCATTCTCGGGTCATTGAAGAAGTCGTACCCTTTAAACAATACCTGTCTCTTTACCTCGGGGTCTACCCAGCTTTTAACAGCCTCTCTTACATCAGCATACTTGGGGTCCTCCCACATGCTAATGTAGATGGGGCCTACACCCTTCTCATTATTGAGTCTTCTACAGACAAAGTATTCTCCTTTTTCGAAGTCGGGTTTGCCGTTAGTGGTTCTTCCCCCTACGAACTGCATAACCCGCCACGTTGCCTCAAGATACTTCATACCTTGTTCAAGTGTTTTCCGGGAAACTTGGTATGTTCTATATATTGTTGAGACGCGTCCACTACCTGGAGCCACAGCCATTTTGAGGTTTCCTGCCTCCTTTGACGGCGGAGTGTTTGCGAAGGCTAGGTCATAGTCCGGCATCCAGAAGAATGTATGGGCACCAGAGCCGAAGGCATTGACTGCCTGAGCCTCGTCATACAGTACGCCCTTTGTTGATGCTAGCTTTTCTTTGTGTATCATGTCTAGCTGCCATCTTAGGCTCTGGAACCATGGAGATTTCTTATCGTTGAAGATTGGGTTCAGATCTTCATCCCACATGAATGGGCCCTGCTCATTAGTCATTCCTAGCATGAAGCAATATGTCCCGACCTCGACGAACCCCCAGCTACCATACCATATTCCGATCGGGTCGTCATTGACCCCTTTTTGCTTTATTTTTCTAGCTTGTTCCTCTAAGTCTTCCCAAGTCTTTGGTGGCTCATCAATGCCCGCCGCGTTTAGATGTCTTTGATTGTACATGAAGGCTTGTGCACCTCCGTAATAGAAGAGCCCTGTTACTTTTCCCGTATCAGGGTTGATGAGACCCTTTCTAAATCCGGGGAAGACGTCGTCTAGGTATCGCCTAATTTCTGGGAAGTAGTCCTCCATGTCAATGAGCCATCCGTTTTGTTGGTAGATGTAAGTGACGTCGGGAGTGCTGTAGTGGATATTGGGTGGGTTACCTGCCGTGTATGCCGCGCTCAGCCCTGAGAAGAATGTGTCAAGCCCATAGTCAACTACTTTAAGGTCTATGTCGGGGTTGTTCTGGTTGAATATGCGAGCGTTGTCTTGAACAAGCTCCACACCCCAACTCCATATACCCCAGGTAACGGGCACCTTCTCTCCCGACGGCACGGTAGTCGTCTGAGCAGGGCCTGTTACTTGCTGTGTGATCGTTTGGGTCACAACTCTTGTTACCGTCTGAGGGGCTGCGGGCTGCGCAGAAGACGCGCCTGCAAAGTAGCCTCCAACCGCACCTACAACCACCCCTGCAGCTACTCCAACAGCAACTTTCCCGGCAGATGAAATGGCTGCACGCCGCGTCATAGTCTTATTTAATGGGCTTCGCGCAGTTGCCGCATCTTCGCGCGTCTTATTATTCTTGGCTTTAGGTTTCTTGTTCTCTCGCATTGCGGTAGTAAAAAACAAGTACCGTTTATAAACTTTTCTCACACCACTCACCCAGCTAACGGGCAGAATTCTTGGAAATTAGCCCGTCTATTAGACGTGATGACTGGTTCTGCTTAATCAATAACCGAATAACTGAGCCCACAGATACCGCCGGGCTGGCACCATGTCCACATTCTTTGGGACCCTCAACCACCTCATCACAGCCACTATCAGCTCCGGCCTGCCAGATTCTATTAGCCTCTCTGAGCTGGCAAGTCGTCCCTAGGATGGGGGAGAGGCCGCCTAGACCTCCTCGAATGGGCCTATAAATCTCCTATACCATCTCTGGAATTCATCTTCGGTTGTTATGTGTAGCTCCACGGGCGCGTCGTAGCCAAGTCTTCTACGGATTTCGGCCTTAAGCTTGGCCCGCTCCTCTACTTCCAGATCGCATATCACCAGTATGTCTATGTCGCTCATCGCAGTGGCCTTACCCTCGACGACGGATCCGAAGACAAGCACCCTAGCGTCTTGACACCTCTCCAGCACGATCTTCTTTACGGCTTCAGCTATAGTGTGATAATCCTTTAAATACTCTAGAATCCTTTTACCTGACTCGACATATTGGTCAAACATCCCTGACCACCTCCTCGAACCTCTCAGCGAACCTTAAGAGCTCCTCAATCTCCCTTCTCTCATATCTTCTCGGAAGGTATCTTGACCCTATGTAGGCGTCCTCCACCTTCGTGAGGAGGATTACCTCTGAGTCGATGAATTTTTCGAGATTCTTCTCCGGCACCAGCTTATCCAGCTCCCTTAAGAGCCTTATGATCGAATGAGTTCTCGGATATGTCCC
>CAKZUF010000049.1 GCA_937921685.1 uncultured archaeon | reverse complement strand
GGCCTGGAAGCCAAAATCCTTACACGTGTCCTAGGATTTGAAAGCGTCTAGCAGATTCTTAAAACGTGTTTGCCGGCTCTTCTCAAGTATTCCTCCGACTCTTCTGGCTTCACCAAGTGGAACTCGAAGGGGTGGTAGTATGGGAGGCCCGCTCTCCTCTCTATCTCAACCTTCACCCTCCCCCTGTCGAAGAGCCCCTCGGGAATCTCCTCGGAGACCACGAGTATGTCTATGTCGCTTGACGCCACCAGATCGCCCGTCACCGCGCTTCCGAAGACATGCACCTCAGCATCTGGCAACACCTCCCTCACCGCCTTAGCAACCTTGTACACGTGCTCCCTCCAGTTCCTAACGATGTCAGCCCTCTTCCTCGCAGTATCCATGAAACTCACTCTGAGCCCACCTCCTCTTCAACCATCCTCAATAAAGCCTCAACTAGCCGTATGCTTTCCTCTGCATCCCTCAAGGTATAATGCTTTGTAGTATATCGAGCCATGACGTATGCGTCTTCAAGGCTTGATAGGTGTGCATTATATTCTTCAGCAAATCTCTTAAGCTTCTCGGACGCAGTAGATCTCTCCAGCTCAGAGAGGAGCTGTCTTAGACGATGTGTCCTGCTATAGTCTCCCACCACCCTCAAGAGGGCTGATTTAAGGTAAAGCTGCGCAGACTGCTCCGCCAAGAAGCATGCGAGGTCGTATCGCCCAGCCTCAAGGGCGGCCTTTGCTTCTTCATAGAAGTCTGCAGCCCTACGTTTGAGGGTTTCGTACTCTTCTTTCCTTCTAGCCACAACATTTTCATACCAATGGGATAATACTAAAAATTTTCTTAGCTGGTTTGTTACCTAGCCCTCGACCTTACATATGGTTCTAATAGGCTCCAGAGCCATTCTGCGAACTCTGCGGGGTTCTTGGTCTGGATGTAGACTTCTCCCGGCCCCCTCACTTTCACTACGAGTCCCTCGCCTCCTAGTAGCGTGGACTTGAGGCCGCCGAACTTTGAGACCTGGTAGCTACAGGTATCAGTGAAGGCTGCTAGGTGGAAGTTGTCGACGACCAGCTCCTCGCCTGGCGCGAGTGTCTTCTTCTCGAGGGCTCCGAAGGTATTGATGAAGAGGTTTCCACTCCCCGTGGCCCTCAGCATGAATAGGCCCTGCCCGAAGATGCCTCTGGTGAATCCCTGCCACTTGATGTCCAGGTCAATGTTGGGGCTTGACGCCACGTAAGCGGACTTCTGGACAATATAGCCGAGCCCAGGTCTGACGTCTAGGTGGGCGATGTCGCCTAGCGGAGCCGAGACAAGCCCAACCACCCCCCTGCCAGACCTAGCGGTGTACTCGTTCACGAAGAAGGATTGGCCTCCGAGGAGCTTGAGGCCTAAGCTCTCGATGAAGCTGGACTCCCGCATCACCGTCCTCACCTCTATTGTGGGAGACATGTAAGTCATGGCGCCGGCCTCAGCCCTGATGGCGTCGCCCTGCTCAAGCTCAACCTCTAGCAGCGAATAGGATGGGCGATGCTTTATCTCGTATCTCAAACCTGCGTGCCTGATAGCGCTCCCATATATAAAAGTTAAACACAGCCGAATGAGGCTTAGGCCACAGTCAAATAGCTGTCACTGATAAGATACTGTCGTGGCCCAGATCCCTCCCGAGGTTAGGAGATTTATAGAGGGGAAGAACTTCGGCTTCGTCGCAACCTTGATGCCTGACGGCTCGCCACAGGTCTCCCCTGTCTGGATGGATATTGAGGGCGACTACATACTGGTAAACACTGTCAAGGGGAGGGTTAAGGACAGGAATACTGATAGGGACCCGCGGGTCTCGATAGCTATTGCCGACTCAGCTAACCCATACAAATACTGCGAGATTAGGGGGCGTGTGGTTGAGAAGACTTCTAAGGGTGCGGCAGAGCACATAGACAAGCTGGCTAACAAGTATCTGGGTGTCAGCAGATTCGAGGGACCTAGAGAGAATAGGCTGATCTGGAGGATTAAGCCGGAGAAGGTGTTCATACACTAGGCCGCGCCCTCCAAGACAACAATCTCATACATGGCGGGTGTGTCAAGCACTACATCCACAACCCCGCTGGAGAAGCTGTAGCGTAGCTCCCTACCATCCGAATAGTAGTAGACGCGTTCCGGCTCCCTAGCCGCCCTAACCCTTAGCCTCAAAGACGAGTAGGGAGTGTACTCGCCCATGTACTCTGGGTGCCTGCCAATCCTCATTGACTGGTAATTCACCAAGTGGAGGATGAGGGAGTCCCGCCTCCTCCATAGGTATGCCTCCGACGTGGGTGGGAGGGTGGGGTATGGGTGGCCGGTTTGAGTCCTCCAAAATCAGCCCATGAGAGGTGGAACCTTCCAGTCATCCCTACGATCGGCTTGCCAAAGTTTCTCAGGTAACGTGCATAGAGTGGGAAGTGGTAGTATCCCCACGGCCCGGTTGGGAGCGACTCGATCTAAAAATGGTCAGATATTTCTCAGCCAGTCGCGCCATATTAAGGCTTGATGCGCCGTTAAAGAAGAGTGTAACGCCCGGCTGTATCTCTCTGACGAGCCTCCACATCCTAGCCATAGACCTCTCCTCTATCATCCTCGAGTGCCTCCTAAGCTCCCCCTCGTCTGCATAATCCATTCCAAGCCTATCCATCGAAGACCTGCAGAAGCGGCAGAGCCGGTAAGAATCCTCTAATCCACGCACTTGTTCTCTCCTCAATTCTCACATCAAGGCCAGTAGGGCGGGCTTATACATTTTCCCAAAGCCTCAAGCCTCAGATGATATGAGGACCAAGGCCGCAATCGCCAGAGCGATTCCGATAACCTGTCTAGTGGTGAGGGCTTCCTTGAGGATGAGTGTTGAGAGTATTATTGTCACGACAGGGTATAGTGAGGTTACCACGATAACTATGGCTGAGGGATGCCGCTCAAGAGCTGCGTAAAAAATGGGCGCTCCCATGAAACCCAGTACACCGACAATAAAGGCTAGCATGAATGCGTCGAGAGGATATGATAGATTGGGCCTCGTCAGCAGCGCGAAAACAATCATGGAAGACACGCTTCCGATAGATGCGAGGACGGTCATCTCACGCCAGCCAATAGACTCGGCTGCAAGTCTAGCCGTGAACCCCCAAACCCCCCACAATAGCAGCGCCAACACAGCGAAAAACACCCAGCTATAGTCACTGCCGCTCAACAACCTCTATAATCACAAGGCAAAATAATATACATTTTCACACCACTATAAGGCTGCATCTGGCACGACCAACATACCTGCTCAACAAAACCCCTGTCTATGAAAAGTTATATCATAGAAGCCGGACCAAGATTTAGGTCTTGAGATCGGTTATCTTAGCGGCGGGTAGGGCTACCCGTCTCCAGCCCTACTCACATCATACGCCCAAGTCCCTCATGGAGCTCGAGCCCAGAGTCACTATACTCTCATTCATAGTCGACCAGCTGAGAAACAGTGGGGTATCGGAAATAGCGATAGTCGCTAGGCCGGATTTCGTTGATATCTTTACGGAGGTAGACCCAAGCCTCCGCGTAGTCCTGATCCGGGATGAGGACTCCTTCGGGAACCTGTACAGCGCATATATGGGTTGCAAAGGCATCGGCCCACCCCTCCTCCTCGTGATGTCCGACCACATAATGGAGAGGCGAATACTTGGGAGAATGATTAAACGCGCCAAAAATAGCCAGAAGGCCTTCATACTCTGCCTCGATAGAAAGCCGTCGCTGAAGACAGCTGAGGAAGGGCTTAAACTCTCATTGTATGGGGGGCGCGTGGTTGAGACCGGGAAGGAGCTGACACCCACTTACGGGATTGATACAGGTGTAATATTTTGCGGGCCGCGTAGCCTACAATACATGGAGAAGGCGATCAAAGAATACGGTAAAGAAGCCTCCCTAAAAGAGGCGATCAACATAGCCGCCGCAAACAATGACGTAGACTTCGTCGACGTGACAGGCCTCCTGTGGAAGGACATCGATACGCCCAGCGACTTAGAGGCCGCTAGGGAAATCTATTATGAGATATTAAGGAGGGACCTTGTAAAGCCCTCCGACGGCCTGGTGAGCAGGCTCCTAAACAGAAGAATCTCGACGAGGCTCTCCCTCTACCTTTACAAGAGGGGCCTCTTCATCCATCCCAACATAATATCACTCATCTCGTTCATCGTTGCAGCACTTGGCGCGGCTGCTATTCCGGCGGGATTTTTTCTGATCGGCGGTCTTCTGGTCCAGCTGGCATCCATCCTCGACGGTGTTGACGGGGAGGTTGCACGCCTCTTCAAGGCTACAAGCGCTCAGGGAGAGGTCTTCGACAACGTCTTGGACAGGATAGCAGACATTGTGGTAATAGCCGGCGTAGTAGCTGCCAGCTGGCCCCTATCCACACTTGACGTGATCCTATCCATTGTTGCCGCCGCCGGCGCCACCCTGGTCAGCCAAACCACACACATGCTTTCAAGACTAAACATAGAGGTAGATAGCCTGAGGAAGATCCCAGCAACCCGGGACGCGCGGCTCTTCAGCGTCTTCATATGCGCTGCAGCGGGCTACCCACTCTACTCTGTATACTACATCGCCTTTGCCTCAACCATCTTCGTCATTGCGGGACTAGCCCTCCTCTTCAGAGGGTCTCTAACATTGCCTTGGCCCACGACCCGAGGGGAGAGGCGTGAAGCCTGGCCCCGCCTCGCCGCAGAACTGACCTCCAAGGGAGCCATCCACTCAGTAATACTAAACACCTTCCGCCTCATCATCGGACTACTAGTGACTAGGCTCCTACTACCACCTTTTGCTGACATAGCGATACTGAGCTATCCGGTAGCCCTTGACGTGGAATCGCTCCTGCCGCTGGCTGAGATGGCTGTGATAATATATTTCGGCTCAAAGATAATAGTCTCGAGCGGGATACTTGTGGAGCGTCTCTCTGCCAGCCTCGTACACAGGCTACGGCTGACATCAACAATAATTCGTGAGTCAATCAGCGACACGACATACCTCCTCTTCGCCATGGTCCTCTGGACCTACTCCTGGAGTCTCAGTACCCTCCCAATAGCAGGCCCATACATCGTCAAATCCCTCGCACCAGTCACAGCAATCATCATAATCTACCTAGTCTACAGGCTAGCAGACCGACTATATAAGACATACCGAGAAGCACTCGAAGAAGGAATAAGCGCGAAATAACCTAAAGTATTTGCAAGCCTTTTCGAGCCATGCTTCTGTCATTCTTTTCTCTTCCCTTTATCTTGCTAGCTCGTGGGAATTCTCCTTTATCTTTTCGATTGCAGCAGCTACTAGGTCGAGAGCCTCCCTATCTGCTAGAAGGATATAGTGTAGGAGAGTTACTCCTCTTTTGGTGAATTCCTCAAGCACCGGGTAGATACATTTGGTCGTAGTCGGGATATTCTGTACCTGCTGGCATGACTTCAAGAAATGCTCCTCGGCTGAAGGCTTTCTGCCTGTAAAGTGGCATTCCGTAGCCTACATCTGCGGGGACGCCCTCAGCTCTTAGAGCCTCTATAAACCTCTCCTTGGAGACCCCTCCAAACTCGTCTTTATCATATCTGAAGACGAAATAGTAGTAGCCCCTCTTA
>CAKZUF010000048.1 GCA_937921685.1 uncultured archaeon | reverse complement strand
GGTAGATCAGCGGTAGATCGCCCGGTTTGCACCCGGGAGGTCGAGGGTTCAATTCCCTCCCGGTCCATCACAGATTTTTCGTTATTGTGAGAAGTTGGTGGGAGAGAATAAGGGGAGGGCTGGTTGGGTGGCGTGTCCAGTTGTCTGAGCCTCTTGAGATATTCTTCGAGGTTTTGCTGTTTTCGCGTTATAGTGAATCCTACGAGTTTGTAGAATCTCAACCTGTCCTTCGCCTTAATATAGATTCTGTATACGTCCTTTCGCGTCACGATTATTCTTCCTGATATTTTAGTGGTAGTTCCCTTCCTTATATTGATCCTCGGCCCTCTCGTCTCGATTCCTAGACGATTCAGAAGTTTCTGGACGTATTTGAGAAGCCTGATATCTGCATTGAAGCAAAGAATCCTTCCATTAATTTTATCTACACACCCTTCGCTGTCGAAGAATCCTCTAAGAAAGCTTCGTATACAGTCTTCGGAGTGCTCTACGAATGGTCTTATCCTCTCGATGTCTATGGGCTTTTGTAAAAGCTGGTAAAGTGTCTTTGAGCTGACACGCACTTCAAGCCTCCCACCTTCCACCTGTATCGGCTTTGGCAGATCCCTGCCTAGGACTTTTCCCAAGCATTTCGAGAACTCCTCTATGAACTCCCTGTCCTTGACCTCGGCCCCAACCCTATATCTTTCACTCCTTTTCTTATCCACCCACCCATCCCCGGCGACCACGCCTATAACATATGCTAGCTCCGGGGATGGTTTTAAGTGGTTGATTGTTGGAATCCGTATCCCGCCGAATGGTGTGTGTACTCCACGACACCAACGACTAATTACTCCGAGATTCAGCGCGACCCCGCACAGCTCCTTGATACTCCTCCTAATCCTCTTGTGTCCTAGGCCCTTTCTCCTCAACTCCAGTACCTTCTCGTACAGCCTAATCCTCAGCTCTCTTGGAAGGTATCTTCCTCGCCTCCCAACCTTTTCAGGATATCTCTTGTAATACCAGTACTGGACGCTCCCTCTCGGCGCGGCTATCCCACTCTCCCTCAGCATCCTCCAAATCCGCTTGTATCCATAACCTCTCTCGACACCAACTTTAATTGCTTCCAAGATTTTTTCCCTCACTTCCGGTGCTAGTCGTCGCTGATTGTTCATTACACCCTCCTCCGTCCCATTACTGGCGGCCCTCCTCCCGGGACCAGGAGGTGCCGTGGGGTTTGTGGAGGGAGCATTTAGCCCCCATTCAATACCCCCAGCCTCCAACCCACCCCCAAGGGGCTGGGGTCCAGACTCTCTAACGGCCTCCATGGCCTTCCCGGGAGGCCCCAAAGGCCGCCAGAGGGACTAGGCTCCCCCGACAGGAGGAATAACAACCCCCTCCGCCGGAGAGCCACCAATCTCTCCGGCGTACAGAGGGTGCCTCCTGTCGGGGCCTAGGGGGATCGTTTAGTCTATTGCCGGCTTTTTTCTCTCCCTAGGAGCTGTCACCGTCTCCAGGCAGACCCCACGCCGCCCGGAGAGGGCTGGTGGAGGACCCCACGCCACCACCAGTCGACAGCACCCAGGGAAAGTCACCCAGAAATCATCAGTAATTGTTAGGAGTCGCCAGCGGTCGTCAAGCATTCTTCTTCCCCCCTCCACACCTCCGTCAACCAAGTGGCTGTCCGGATGTGCTTCAGGGGGCATCAGCCTCAACTGGCCCGCCCTCACCAGTGCATGCCGCCGGCGCCGGTCAACCAAGTGGCTGTCCCGGAGCCGGACGCACGGTCAACCAAGTGGCTGTCCCGCGCGTGAGGGCAGTCAACCAAGTGGCTGTCCTGCCCGGGATGGCGGCTCCGGCATGCACGGCTTAAGGCCGCACCCGTCAACCAAGTGGCTGTCCAGGTGCGTGGTCAACCAAGCGGCTGTCCCAAGGCCGAACCCAACCAACCCCTCCCCCCGCCACCCCATCAATAGTTTGAATAGGGGGTGGCCGCCCAACCTAGGGCGGGAATCTGGGGGAAGGGTCGTATACATCAGCTGTCCAGGCCTGTAGCCGCGTCTTCAACCCTGTTGCGGGTTTGGGCGCGCGGCATCAGCCTGGCGGCGGAAGCCCAGCCCCAGAGGCCCAGGGCTATCCATAGGCCTCTAGGGACGATCCTACTACCGGCCGACCACCCTCCCCAACACCCCCTCCACCGCCTATTGGAGGAGGCGTCTCGGCAACCCCCCAGCCTCATCGAACCAGTCGGCCGGCGGGGAGCAGCCCCCACCCAAGAGGCCACCCAACAAAACATCGAAAACCACATGCATATAAGATAATCGACACAACCATCAGAGAATAAATAAACCATAAAGGCTCAAACCACCCCCACAGTACTTTCTAACCCCCAAGACTCCCCAATACTTCCGGTCTACTCGTCAGGTTAGGCTTGACTCTTTTTTTAGGGTTTGGGGGCGGAGCGGGTTGAGGAGGCTGGGGTCGTATCAGAGGATTCACCGAATGAGAGTGTTGTAGAGGGTGGGTGTTCCAAGTGTTGTCGGGGCTGTCTCGGAGCTTAACCGGATCGCAATGGAGATAGGGCGGGTGTTCGGGGTTAGGGTTTTGCGAATAGCCAAGGCCTACGACGACGACCTATACATCTACCTGCACCACCACCATGAAGGCCGCGGCCTGAAGAAGATGGAGGAGTGTTGCCTAGTGGTGGTGGATTTCATCAGGCCTGAACGTCTCCAATAGATTGAGGATATGTTCTATGAATCCGATATCGGTTAAGCTTGAGGCTGGAGCCCCATTGAGAGAATACTGTCAGAATCTCGATAGACAGGGACATGTTGAGAGTTGTTCTGGGCTGGGAGGGGGTTTTCTTCAATGCGATAACCCTCTCCCCATGGAGAAGGCCTATAAGACAGCATCAGGCCCTCACAGACATTTAACACACTCAACCCACTCAAGAGATAAACTCTGGGCCTAAAAACCTACACCAATTTCGACTACAACACCTCCCACCACCAAAAAATACTGCAGGATCAGGATAAAGAAGCTGAAAATATAAACCCTCCCAAGAGACAATCTATTCATTTCATTAAATAGGGAGGTCGCGGGTTCGAATCCCGCCCGGTCCAGGGTTTTGCTATAGCTGTGCCGCCTCAAGGATGGTTTATTTTTAAATATCGGGTGTGATTGGTCTGGTTGGGAGGATTTATTGCCAAGGAATCTGAGAAGTTTGAGCGGTTCAGCGATTGGTTTGATAACGTCCTCCTGACGGCGCGGATAGCTGATAACAGGTATCCTGTGAAGGGGTTTATCGTCTATCTGGAGAATGGCTGGTTCGTCATTGAGAGGGTTAGGAGGAGGCTTGAGGAGCTCCTAGAGGAGGATGGCCACCTGCCAATGTATTACCCCCTGGTCGCGACGCTGGAGAATTTCTCGCGCGAGGCTGAGCATATCAAGGGGTTCATGGGCGAGGTCTTCGCGGTGGGCAAGCTACGGACAGGTGAGAATGAGGCTCAGCAGGAAACCCCACTAATACTTAGACCCACCTCAGAGACCATCATGTATCCAATGTTCGCCCTCTGGATCAGCAACCACTCAGACCTCCCCCTAAAAGTCCACCAGAGCTGCGCGGTATACCGCTACGAGACGAAGGCTACGAGGGCCCTCTACAGGGTCAGGGAGATTCCTTGGAATGAGGCCCACACAGCCCATGCCTCGAGGGGGGAGGCGGAGGAGCAGGTGAGGAAGGCTGTCGAGATCTATAGGAAGGTGTTGGACGAGCTGGGGATTGCCTACCTCATCCTCCGGAGGCCTGACTTCGACAAGTTCGCTGGCGCCGAGTATTCTATCGCCTTTGACGCGTGGAATCCCGACGGTAAGGTCAACCAGGTGGCGACGGTCCACAACCTTGGGACAAACTTCTCCCGGGTCTTCGGGATAGTCTTTGAGAAGAGGGAGGGGGGCAAGGAGTATGCCTGGCAGCTCTGCTACGGCTTCGGCTACAGCAGGGTCCTCGCAGCAGTCATCGCACAGCATGGAGACGATCTCGGCCCAATCTTTCCGCCTTGGGTGGCGCCAATCCAGATCGTAGTCGTCCCCATACCGTATAAGGGTAGAGAGGCCGAGGTCTATGAATACGCAAAGAGGGTGTACGGCCTCTTAAGGCCGGGCTTCAGGGTGAGACTCGACGACCGCGAAGACGTCACGCCGGGTGAGAAGTATTATTATTGGGAGAGGAGGGGGGTGCCGCTCAGGGTTGAGGTGGGTCCGAGGGATGTTGAGAAGAGTGCTGTGGTGCTTGCTAGGCGGGACACTGGTGAGAAGTTTAGCGTGCCTATTGAGATGCTGAGGGAGGAGGTGGCGAAGGTTCTTGAAGACATAGCCCGGAGCCTCTCTGAGCGCTCGAAGAGGAGGCTCTCGGAGCAGATAGTAGATGCCCCTAGCCTCGAGGAGGGGGCCAGAAATGTTGAGCTCGGCAAAATATGCAGGGTTAGCTGGTGTGGAAGTGAAGAGTGCGCCCTCTCTCTCAAGAGCTCATTAGGAGCAGAGGTGCGGGGATATCGCTACGACGTCGATGAGAAGAGTGATAGACCCTGCATTGTCTGCGGCTCACCAGGCAAGACCTATCTCTACGTCTCCAGGGCATACTGAGGCAGGATGCATACTATGTCAGCTCCCCTTGGCTGACCTCGATCAGGCCCTTCTCCTCCAGCCTCCTCAATACCTCCTCAACCTCCTCCTCAGGTATTCCTAGGGCGCGGGAGCATGTCTCAACCTCAAGCACCGAGCCCTCGGGGAGGGAGGAGATGTAGTTATAGATCATACGTTCTTTGGATGTGAGTGTGGGGACCTCCGGGAAGCTCTCCGCCATCTTCTGTGCGATAATTGCCCTAGCCTCGTCAAGTATCCTCAGGGCCTCGTCGGAGAGCTCTTCGTGCTCTGCCTCTTGGGAGGGGAGGCTCATCGACATGCCCGAGCCGGCTATCAGGCCGTCTATCGCGCCGCTCAGGCTGTCTAGGCTTTCAGCGGCCTCCGGAACAACCTTCACAATCTCCACCCTGACACGCTCCAACAACCCCTTCAACACGGGCGCCAGCCCAATGATCTCCCGGAGCTCCAAAAGGCTCTCCATCCGGACCCTTACCTGCTCGAGGACCAGGAGGGACTGGAGGACGATCCTCGCAATCCTACGGAGCTCGGCTATCTCACCGGCATAAATAGCCGCGTATCCCTCATCACCCATCTGGAGGGCTTGGATGCACCGCTCAAAATACTCCCTCCCCCGCGCCTCCAGCCCCGCATACTTATTCTTCAGACGGTTAATCTGGGTGTTAAGCATCAAGAGGGCGGATGAGAGCCTCGAGCTATAGGAGTCCGGCTCCTCCCTTACGCTACGCCCCCTACCCAAAGCCCTAGCCCGGATATACTCGATAATCCTAGCCATCGTTCAGAGGCCCTGCCGCCCGTCTCCATAGATAAATGATGAAGACGGGGGGTTGCGGGGCCATTAGGCCGTACTACCTGACAAATCTCAGGGAAGTCCCTGCGGCATGCCATTTGGCTGTGAATGGATAAATATGGGGGAGGGTATTGGAGAGGCGTGTCAGGCTCGCGGAGGCGTAGGAGGGAGGCGCCCCTACCTGCGACGGGGGCGGGGCTGTTGAGATTCTTTGAGGAGGAGACTAAGGGGATTAAGCTAAGGCCCCAGATAATACTCTTGGCAGGCGGCCTCTTAATAGCCGCTGTGCTTCTGCTCCGAATCCTCTTCCCAATACACTAACCCCTTCTAAAACCGGAAGACGATGAGAAAAAAAGTGGGCGGTGTATGTGGTCTTGACAGGGCCCGGGTTTACTGGCCCTGTTGTGGCTGGGCTGGCGGCGCCTCCGTGGGGGCTGGCTTTGCAGCAGGCTTCTTCTTGGCTGCAGCCTTCTTCGGCTTTGCGCGTGCCGTCTTCTTTCCACCTTTCTTAGCCCTAGCCGACCTCTTAGCTTTACGCGCCGGCATACCTCACACGCAAAATATAGTGAGGTTATCGATAATATAAGAATTTTGCTATCCCGGCTATGGAGCTGGCATCCTACAAAGGGTTTATACCACCACAGCACTTTGTATGCACGTTGTCGAGGTTTTCGGTGGTTGTCTTAGCAGCGGGCGGGTCGAGGAGGATGGGGGCGAACAAGCTTCTAACATTTCTCTCAGGTAAGCCTCTGGTTTCGTGGAGCGTTGAAGCGGCGCTTGCCTCGGGCTGTGCCGAGGTGGTCGTGGTGGTTGGGTATGAGGCGGAGAGGGTTGGAGGAGCCCTTCCCCCCGGCGTTAGGCCTGTAGTTAACAGGGATTGGGAGGAGGGGATTTCAAGCAGCATTAGGAGAGGTGTACTTGAGGTCTCTCACGACTCGGAGGCGGTCGTCATAATGGTTGCAGACCAGCCCCTCGTCCACTCAACTATCCCTACACTCCTAGCAAGCCTAGTACTTCAGGGAGGACACCCCCTATCCTGCGCCTCCGTGGGGGGTGAGCCGCGAAACCCGGCCGCATTCCACAAAAGACTCTACAACGAACTGCTGGCACTGGAGGGTGATAGAGGGGCTAAGAGCGTTATTTTCCGACACCTCTCCGAGGCCGCACTCCTCGAAGTGCCTGAGGAGATGCTCATGGACATAGATACGCCCGAGGACCTGAAGAGGCTGGCAAAAACCCTGCAACCCCGATAGGTAAAATTGATTTATCCACTCTGGGGCTGGGATTGGGAGAGGGCTGGGCGGTTTTGGGCAGGCTAGATGGGCTCGTAGCCCTGGTAACCGGGTCGAGCAGGGGCATTGGAAAGGGCATCGCTGTAGAGATGGCGAGGGAGGGGGCCAAGCTAGTAATACACGCCACGCGGAGGGAGGGCTTGAAGGAGACTGCACAGATACTCACAGAGCTGGGTGTAGACTTTGTGGAGCTTGCCGCAGACCTGTCCCAAGCCGAGTCCTGTATAAGGGTGGTGGACGAGGCTGTGGAGAGAATGGGTAGGATCGACATACTGGTCAACAACGCGGGGGTCAACGTCGCTAAACCCGCGTCGGAGCTAAGCGAGTGGGAGTGGGACTGGGTGTTGGCCGTGAACCTCAAGGCTCCCTTCATCTGCTCTAGGCATGCAGCCAAGTACATGTCAAGCCGGCGTTGGGGCAGGATAATCAACATAGCTTCGGTGACGTCTTTTATGGGAATTGGGGGTAGAGCGGCCTACGCATCCTCTAAGGCAGGTATACTGGGTCTGACCCGCACCCTAGCGCTCGAGCTGGCGCCACACGGGGTCACAGTGAATGCAATAGCTCCCGGCTTCATAGCCACCGACATGGTTAGGCGGAGGATAGAGGAGGGGACGCTAGACCTCGAGAGACTACTTAAGAGAATACCCCTAGGGAGGCTGGGAGCACCTGAGGAGGTGGGAAAGCTGGCGGCATTCCTGGCAAGCCCGGATGCCTCCTACATCACCGGTCAAGTCTTCGTGATTGACGGTGGATTCCTAGCCAACGCCACTCCTTGAAAGCTCGAATACGTTATTAAGGGGTTAGCAGTTCTGGTTGAGGATGTCTAAAAAGGGTAGGAAGGGGGGGAGAGCCAGAGGGAGGCGTCACAGGTTCTCATACATAGTCGCCCTCATCCCAGCAGTCATCTTCGTGGGGCTCATCGTGTTCTTATTATCACAGCCCGCCGCTCAGCCGCCCATCACCAAGATAACCTCCACAGCAGAGAGGGAGGAGGCGCCGGACTTCGTATTAAGGAGGCTCACCCCTAACGGCTTGAGCGATGAGACATTTACCCTCTCATCCACAAGGGGGAGGGTGGTCTTCCTGGACTTCGCATGGTGGCGGTGCCCGCACTGTAACAACATGGAGCCGGTGATCAAGGACCTATACTCGGAGTTTAGCGGTCGCGGGGTCGTCTTCGTTACAGTATTGCTCGATGACAGGCAGAGCAGTGTATCTGAGAGCGCTCGCTTCGTCGCGCAGCATGAAATTCCTTGGACGGCTCTCTGGGACGAGGGGGGTAGAGTGTTTGACCGGTACGGTGTAAGGGCCACTCCCACCTATGTCATAATAGATGGGGAGGGGAAGATTGTCAGGGTCTTGACCGGGGAGCAGCCGAGACAGGTTCTTGCAGACATTTTGAACACGGTTCTAGGGTGATAGGTGGCTTGGGCTACTGGCCGCCTCCAAGGCTGGCCCACCTGTCCTCAGCCATCCTCTCAGCCGCGGGTCTCCCCCTCTCGATCTACCTAGTCTCGCCGGGCGAGCTCCCCCAGTTCTGCGAGATTGGCAGCAGATTCTCCTGCGAGACGGTAATCCACAGCGAGTACTCCCGGTTCATGGGAATACCCGTCGCAGCTATTGGGGCTTTATGGTTTGGCACTGCCCTAGCCCTGTCCCTCGCAGCCGTGGCTGGGCTCAGGGTTGGGGACATCCTGCTATACTGGTCGGCCCTAGGCGTCCTCGGTGCTCTGGGCCTACTCTTCGTAGAGGTATTCATGATAGGTAGCATATGCCTGCTCTGCACCTTTGCGCACGCGGCGGGGGCAGGGGTCTTTGCAGCGGCCTATCTAGCACGTCTCTGGTCTCAGCCGCCCATAACCTCTGGGTAGAAGTAGAATGTCTTCCCCACCTCCCTGATGACCTCTCCCACCTCGGCAGCCTCGTCTATCACTTTCCCCTTGCCAACAAGCCTAAAGAAGGCGCCAGAGACTCCTACCTCCCTCGAAACCCTGTCTATAAGCTGGCTGACACGCTCATTGAGTGCCACCTCCACCTTAAACCTCCGCGCAGGGCCTATGAGCGGTATAATCTCTATTACCTCCATACCGCCGGACCTTCGGCGCTCCCATATTTTAACAGAGCAGGAGCTGACGAGTGGGGGGATGTCTGTGGTATATAGGGAAAATTATCGTCCGCTGCCCGGGGAGGGCGCGGAGAAAACTCTATTATCGGTTAGGGGCGTTTAGCTGTGAGCTGGTAGGCTTGGGAGTAGGGCTAGACGAGGTGGATAGGAAGATCATAGAGTTGATGAGGCTTGACGCTAGGAGGAGCTACCAATCGATCGGTAAAGAGCTCGGGGTCTCGGAGGGGACCGTCAGGAAGAGGGTTAAGAGGCTGATAGAGGCGGGCGTCATAAAGCGCTTCACAATCGAGGTCGAGAAGCCCCAGCAAGTCCAAGCAATATCTATGATCTCCGTGGACCCTTCTGTCCCAACACCCACGGTGGCCGAGAAGCTTGCGAGGGTTAAGGGTGTTGAGAAGGTCTACGAGATCACAGGAGAGTATGACGCCCTAGTAGTAATATCCATGGACAGTATATCTGAGCTTAACAGGTGTATAGAGGAGATTAGGATGATCCAAGGTGTGCGGGAAACGAACACGGCGATGGTGCTCAGAGTTGTTACTTCTCCAACTCAATTAGCTGGATAATCTTTTCAACAGCCTCTCTCGGAGTGTTTGCGCTATGTATGATTGCTTTGCGCCTCTCGTCTATGTACTTGCCAGCATATTCATCCGCCACACCCCCCGAGCCCACTAGAGCTACTACGGGCTTCCCCTCCAAGTAGGCCGCTGCCACCTCTATCAAGGTCCCCGCACCCCCGCCGACTACTATGACGCCATCCGCCGACCAGACGTTTACCATGTTCCTCATGTGGCTTAGCCCTGTCGCGATCTTGACCGTGCTGTAGGGGTTGGCCTGCGAAGTTTCTTTCTGGGGTAGGATAGAGACAGTGATGCCTCCGTTCTCATAGGCACCCCTCGCAGCCGAGGCCATCACTCCCCCAAGCCCGCCCGTCAGGAGAACATGTCCACGCCGCGCGACCTCCACGCCAACCTCATAGGCTAAAGCCCTAGCTACATCGGTGCAGGAGTCCTCATTATAACCCACAACCAGTATCTGATACATGAGCAACCACCCTTCAGCACTTCTACATCTTTCTGCCGTCTCAAAAAACGTGACTCTTTTATGGACGGTGACGCCTATGCTTGCCCTCACCCTTGGCCTGGTTTATTGCCGCATCCACGACGTTAGCGTCCATCAGGGCGAGTAGGAGCTCGTCATAGTTTTTCTCAATATCCACTAGAGCGCTGTCGGGGGAGGTTATATCCACCATTCTTTTACATTTCCAGATATACCCACCGCCCTTGAGATTTAGCCTGGTGAACAACCCCACGAGCCTTCTGTCCAAGTCATAGTTCGGCCAAGGCAGGATGTATTCGACGAAGCAGAACCTATACGCTTTCTCATGAACATCTCCGTAAAAGGTGTTGAAGTAGAGGTTGAGCGGCTCATCCCTCACATAGGTCTCCCAGGTCGTGTAGCGCGTGTAGAACGGGACCCAGCCATCCTCCCGGAGCTCCATATCCTCCAGAGAGATCGGGCGCTTCCAAGCCGATGGAAAGAATCCCCGCATCTCAAGGAGAGGTATTATCGCCCTCTGGATAATCCCCTGTCTCATCAACTCTATCCTCTCCCTGAGACTAAGATTCATTCCTCATCACTCGCCAGGCAGCTCGGCCCAGACCCCTGAGCCAGTCATTCTCCGCCAAACTGACGCTAAATCTTACTACATAGCGGTTTAAATAACCTTAACTCGATTATGACAGAGGGGCAAATGATAGTCGTAGACGCTAACGAGGCCTCTGAAAATTCTAAGATGGTTGAGGCTCTTAAAAAAGTGGTTGAGGTAGCCGTCAAGCCCCTCGACGCGGGAGACTATCTGATACTCGGCTACCGGGGGAAAGTTTTGGTGGAGCGGAAGAGGATCTTCGACTTCCTAAACAGTCTGAAGGGCAGGCTCTGGGACCAGCTCACAGTTCTCAAGAGCTTTGAGGGCGAGAAGCTGCTTATTCTTGAGGGCTACCTGGGGCTTTACAGGAAGAGTAAGTGGAGCGAGACGGCGGTCCTCGGACTCATTGACCGGATCGTGCTGGAGTGGGGGATACCGATTATACCCACGCCCGACGTGAAGGCAACGCTCACCTACCTGGTGTGGAAGCATAAGAGGCTGGGCGAGGAGGAGGTGCTTAGAGAATATCCATTGAGGGTCAGTGGGAGGGGGATGACGCCGCAGGAGCAGGCACTCTATACGCTCGAGGGCCTATGTGGGCACAAGACAGCGAAGGCCCTCCTAGCCCAATTTAAGACTCTGGGAAACGTCATAGCCCTCTTCCATAACCGCCCGATACTCGAGGTCGAGAAGGCTCTCAGAGATGTAAAGGTAGGCGGACGAAGAATACCTTCCACCACGATAAAGAAGATGCACGTAGCTGTGAACACGGTTTATACGGAGCCTAAACAGGCTGATGTGGAGGGTGTAGATGCCGAGCCCGGCAGAGAGGGCGGAGAAGGTGATAGCAGCGGTCAGGGAGCTCAAGGAGAAGAGGAGCTATGAACAGGCCTACGAGCTTATGAGACAGATCAAGGACCTCTGCCCGCCGGGCATAGAATGGGGCTTCGAGCTGGCCAGGCTAGCCGGTATCTCATACATCGCAGAGGGAGGCAGGATAGTGGCCCTAAGCGTCACGAAGGGCGAGTTCGGCCCCTTCATGGATTCGCGGATGAAGGAGATCTCTGTGAATAGTATCCCCGCCAACGCCCTATCAGTTGTGGTATCTGACCCCGAGGGCTTTCTTGACTCTTTCGTCAACCACCTGCTCCAGTGGCTTAAGAGCTCATCTCCAAACAACCCGCTGCGCGCCGAGGTGTTGGAGTTTGTCAATGCGCTGTCCGCGAAGAGATAGGCGGTCCGCCTACCCCCTCAGCCGCCTAATTATCTCCTCAGCCTCGAGCCTGCCCTTCTCGGAGAGCCTGTAGATCTTCACCCCCGACTGGTCGGTGTCGGCCACGAAGTGGTCCTTGTAGGGCTTTCTGAAGAACTCGGTATCTAGCCAGCTCCTCGGCACCTCCTTCCCCAGCTCCCGCGTCCTCTGGTTTATCTGCTCCCTACTCATGGGCCCCTCAAAGTAGAGTAGCAGCTCAACAAGCTCTCTATACGTGAGCGATTCGAGGTGTTGCAGAAGGTCCTGCGGAAACCTCCTAGCAGCCTGCTGGGCCAGGGTCGCATAGTCCTGGGCGAGACGGCCCAACGACTCTTGGGCAAGCGCTATGGCTTCCCCGAGCCCCGACGCCTCAACCAAGCCCCGAACCCTGAGCCTCAATGTCGGCGATATCTGGAGCTCGACCTCTATCTCATACTCTCTATTCTTTTCTCCGTGCTGCATGACATAAGATGCGGCCAGACACAATAAATCCTTTAACCACTTGGCCGAGGCTCGAGTCTTCCAAGGCTAAGTATCTGTGAGGGCCTGAGCACTGATACACCTGTGACGCCTCCGAGGATCTCGACCAGCACTATCCAGTCAGGGTTCTCAAGGCTTACTTTCCGGTCCACCCTTGCGGCGACCGCCTCGATCACCTCACGGCTCGAGAGCTGTGTATGCCGCTTCTCCACCATGACCTTGTACGTTGCGTCTGGCGGTATCTTATCCTTCAGCCGGTCTACAGATGCGGCGATCTCCTCGACTCTGCTCTGGGTCACAAGCTCGACTGGTATTAGCCGCATGATTCCAGCCACCTTGAACGGCTCCTTAGAGGCTATCTCCTCAACCATCTCGACAACTTGGAATGGGTCGAGCTTAGTATATGCTGTTAAGACGCCTTGAATCCTGGTTATCTCTACTTTGGCGCTCTCGTCACCCATCTCGGCTAGGAGGCTTGAGAGGGTGGCTACACCTAGGACCTCCTGGCCTCTGAGGGTGGTTGCTATTAGGTTGAATTCGCGGGTCATCCGGCTAGTCTAGGGCTTAGGAGGGACAAAAACATCATCCACACCTTAAAAGGGTTCTGAGCCGCGCCGCACCACGCGGCTCAGACCCTTCCCTCCAGAAGTTAAGGTAACTTTTATTATGGGACCCCCGAATAATTGTGGTTGAAATGGGCGAGGAGTGGTGGCGTAGGAGGAGGTTCTTCAGACCCTTCGAATTCATTGACGAGATGATGAGGGAGTTTGAGCGCTGGTTTGAGGAGGAGTTTAGAAGGTTTGAGAGGGAGTGGCCGAAGGAGCTGGTGAGGGAGGTTAGGACACCGACTGGTGTGCGGAGGGAGATAGGCCCGATAGTCTACGGATACTCGATAACGATAGGCCCTGATGGGCGGCCAGTCGTCAGAGAATTCGGGAACGTCAGGCCGAGCAGGCGCGGAGAGCTCCCAGCACTCACCGTGGAGAGGGAGCCGCTAGTCGACATGATAGTGGAGGATGAGCAGATCAAGGTGGTGGCTGAAGTCCCCGGGGTCAGGAAGGAGGACATCAACCTGACGGTGCGGGACTCCAGACTCATAATCAAGGTGGATACCGAGACTAGGAAGTATTACAAGGAGCTGGACCTGCCCGAGGAGGTTGAACCCGAGAAGGCCAAGGCAACTTACAACAACGGAGTCCTCGAGGTGGTGCTGCCTAAGAAAGGTGGCGGCCCTCCGCCGAGGACCATAAAGGTCGAGTAGCCGGGCTTCTCAGCCCACGCATTTTTTTATATCCCTAGTCTGGCCAGCTCCAGTACTTGTAGAGTATGTAGGCTTCGCCTCGCTTGAAGAATCTGTGCTTTACATCGCTGAATCTGAACCTAGATGCTTCGGGGCTTGGAGTCATTCTTCCAGTCCCTTCTGCCTTGATTATTCTGAAGCCTATGACGTCTCCGATCTTGGAGCCGTAGGGATGAGCGGCACTCTTCATCAGCGTATCTATTAGGTATGATGCGACGTTCTCTGCCTCTTCCCTCGTCGGTAGTCCGCCGCTTAGTCCGAGCTCTTCCTGCCCTACCCAGCCCCTACCCTGGACGAAGAATTCTATGATATAGAGCACCACGCGTCATCTCCTCTAACTCCTAGTCCCCCTCGTCATCCTAATAGAGGCCTCGTTTATGATGCTTGAGGCTGTGAGCGCTACTAGGAGAGATGCAACGCCTGCCTCCACCAGTGACGGCTGTCCTAGATAGGCGACGTGTGTTACAGTCAGGGCTGCGCCTAGTCCGGCCGCCGAGAGGTTTCCCAGCGTCGAGGATGTGAGGGAGAGAGCCAAGGCTGCGAGGGGGACTACTATGGCTAGGGGCCAGGGGAGAAGCCGCGCCACAGTTATGCTTGGATTGAAGATTGTGAGGATGAGGTAGGCCCCGGCGAGGATTGGTGGGATGTACCCCAAAAACACGGGCCTGACCCTCTTCTCCTCGCTCGCCACCATGACAAGGGTAAACCCACTTCTACACGAGGGGCATTCAGCCTTCCAGGCCTGGAGGTAGACCTCATACCCGCAGTTGGTGCATCTGAAGAGTCGGAGCCTCTTATCCACGAAATCCACGTGCTGCGCTCATGGATATATATGTGAGCAGTGTAGCTTATCGTGTGATGAAGTCAGAAGCTGCTGACAGCCTATACGACATAGTCATAATTGGGTCGGGGCCCGCAGGATATACTGCCGGTATCTACGCCGCCAGGGCAAACCTCAAGACAGTTATAATTGCAGGTGTCACGCCCGGTGGGCAGCTCATGTTAACTGGCGTTGTTGAAAACTTCCCCGGATTTCCCGAGGGGGTTCAGGGGCCTGACCTGATGGAGAGTATGCGGAGGCAGGCGGAGGCAGCCGGTGTCGAGATTGTATATGACGACGCTGTGGACGTGGACTTCAGCACCTATCCTAGGAAGATAATGACCTCCGATAGGACCTTCCTAGCTAGGGCTGTGATAATAGCGACAGGCGCGTCCCCAAAATGGCTTGGGCTAGAGTCTGAGAAACGCTTGCTTGGGCGCGGAGTATCAAGCTGCGCAACATGTGATGGGCCTCTGTTCAAGGGGGCCAAGAGCGTAGTGGTGGTGGGTGGCGGCGACTCGGCGATGGAGTACGCCCTCTTCCTATCAAAGCTGGTTGAGAAGGTGTTTGTCGTACATAGGAGGGATAAGCTCCGGGCGTCGAAGATTATGCAGGATAGGGCCTTATCAGACCCGAAGATAGAGTTTGTGTGGAATAGCGTCGTCGTGGATGTGCTGGGGAGTGAGAGGGTTGAGGGTGTCAAGGTCAAGAACCTTCTGACCGGGGAGGAGAGGGTTATACCCTGCAGCGCCGTGTTCGTCGCGATAGGTCACGCACCCAATACCGGGTTTTTGCGGGGTAAGCTGGAGCTCGACGAGGAGGGATACATCAAGCTGCATAACAACTTCGAGACCAGTGTGAGGGGTGTCTTCGCGGCTGGCGATGTCCACGATAAGAGGTATAGGCAGGCGATAACTGCTGCGGGGTTTGGATGTATGGCTGCGATGGAGGCGATAAGATTCATCGATGAGGGTCACCCGGAGAGGCTCGAGCAGGAGTATCGTACTAAACAGGTAGAAGTGGTCTCTGGGTCTAGCAGCTCTTCAGAACACTCTTAGAAACACCGTGAGCCTCCTGAAGGGGTACAAGCAGGTCGCCACCCATAGAGTCAACCAGCCTCAACAAGGACTCGACATCAACCATATGTCCCACGCTTACATAGTATCTCCTGCCACCCCTCCCCCTGAGAACCACGCCAACCCTCTCGCCACCCGCCTCAAGATACTCTACACCACCCTCGACCCTAGTCTCGCCGTAGAGAAGCGATTTCGCAACCCCCACTGACGGCGTGTCTGCAAGTAGGCCGACAATGCTGGCGAGGCCTGCCCTCCGTGGATGGGCTAGGCCGTGCCCATCCACTAGGAGTAGTTGAGGCCTTGTTGTTAGCTGTTTGATGGCAGCTAGCATTAGGGGGGCTTCACGGGCATAGAGCAGTCCGGGGATGTAGGGGAAGGGTACTTCTCCACGGAACGTGACCGTCTCTACCACCTGTTTCTTTGCTCTGGACCACAGGACAGCGGCGGCTGCACCCTCCTCCCCGCTGTAGGAGACGTCGAGGCCACATAACATCTCAACACCCCCAACATCCAGCTGTGTGACGCGTACCTGTCCAGCCAAGAGCAGCTGTACCCTCTTGAAGAATTCGGCTAAATGGGATGCCAATCCAAAGGGATAGATGCTGTGTTGTGGAGATATATGTGTGGGCCGTGTCTGGCTGGCGGTGTTTTAGCGCCTTACCGTAGCTGGCTCAACTGCGCGGACATTCTCTACGACCGTATCTATTGTTTTTGATAGCTCGGCGAGCCTCTCCACCCTTATCGCCGAGCCCCTCACCTCCGCTGGGCCGAGCACGATGAGTGGGATGCCTTGGAGGGCTATTGTCTCTGCGAGTATCTGGTTCTCAGAGTTTAGGGGGCCTATCGGCGGGGAGGTGTAGATTGCGGCGGCGCAGTCTCGAGCCTCCTCGAGTGCCCGATGCACGTTCTCCGGGCTTATGGGCTGGAAGGCCTGTTCAGCAATAACCACTCCACCGAGCAGCGACGCGACGCAGTAGTCTATGTCTCCCCTGTGCAGTACACCTGTCGAGAACTGATAGCCTAGCCTGGCGAGCATCCTATAGACCAGTGAGCCGGTCCCACCGCCAGCCACCACGAAGAGTCGCGGCTTATTCTCTAGCCCTGGCCTAAACTCGACTGACATGAGCTCGGGAGAGAAGGTGGACCCTCCGTCGAGGCCGTAGAGGTAGGCGGGGCCGCCGAGTGCCGCGAACTCCTCAGGCGAGTCGTAGACTAGGACCCTGCCCCCCGAGACGACTAAGAGACGATCAGCCATCCGGAGGGCTAGCTCAACCTCGTGGAGCGAAGCTATGACGGCGATTCCCCTCTCCCTAGCTATCCGCTTAATCGTTAGAAGTATCTCCACCCTAGCCTTAGGGTCGAGATAGGTTACAGGCTCATCTAGTATGAGGGCCTTGGGCTCCTGCGCCAGGGCCCTCGCTATCATCACCTTCTGCCTCTGCCCGTCACTGAGCTCGCCCAGCCGCCTATCCGCCAAGTGTGTGATACCTGTCTCGGCTAGGGCCCTCCAGACCTCGCGCCTATCCCTATCGGTCAGAGTGTGTAGCGAGTTGGTGTAGGGGTATCTGCCGAGCGAGACGACCTCGAAGACCGTGAGCTGCGTCGGCCGCAACTGTTCCGTGAGCACAGCACCTACGAGGCGTGCAATCTCTCTGACACTCATCCTCGAGGCAGCTGTCCCGTCAACATAAACCACGCCGCCCATAGGCTTCATCAGATGCGCGAGTGTTTTCAGGAGCGTAGTCTTACCAGCAGCGTTAGGACCTATCACTGCGACAAGCTCGCCACCCCTAACCGAGAGGTTGACCCCTGCAACGACAGACCTCCCACCATACCCCGCCGAAAGGTTGACAGCCTCGATCAAACCTGGACACCCCGACCCCTCAGGAGTAGGTAGATTACCAAGGGCGCGCCGAAGAGAGCCGTTACAGCCGTTATCGGTATCTCGAGGGGTTTGAGGGCTAGGCGTGAGAGTAGGTCCGCGGTTGTGGCGAGGGTTGAGCCGAGGAGGGCTGATGCGGGGATGATTGTGAAATGGTTTGAGGTTCGCGTGAGCTGGCGGGCCAAGTAGGGTGCTGAGAGGCCGATGAAGCCTACTGAGCCGGCTATGGTCGTGACGATTGAGACGGGCAGGGCTGCGGCAGCGACTATGAACATCCTCGCCCTATTCAGGTTCATCCCCATACTCCTCGCATAATCCTCGCCCAAGAGCAGGGCATTCAGGGGCTTGCAGAGAAATATCGTCGCGGCTAGGAAGATGAGGAGGATAGGCAGGCCTGGGCTTAAGATGCTCCACCTAACCCCCGAGAAGCTCCCCATGACCCAGTATGTGAAGGCCCTGAGCCTCTCGATGTCGGCGAATACCTGCAGGATGTTGGTGACCGCGTATGCTAGGTATGAGAACATTATGCCCGCAATCAATATTGTTGTGGTGGCGCGCACTACTCCGGACAGGGCGACCATGACTATTACGACGGTGAGGGCTCCGATGAAGGCGGCCATGTAGAGGGAGTAGGGGCTTGTAGGTGTCCAGAGGCCTAGTGTCGCCCCTGCGAAGATTGAGAGTGCGAGGAAGAGGCTTGAGCCGGCTGAGACGCCCAATATGTAGGGGTCTGCCAGCGGGTTTCTGAAGAGGGCTTGAAGTATGGCCCCTGCAACGCCTAGGGATGCTCCACCCAGCATCGCAGCCAGAGCCCTTGGAAGCCTGATGGATTGGACGATGAGCGACTCCTCGGTCCCCCCACCACCAGCCAAAGCTATCAACGCATCCAATGGATGAATTGCGTAGCCGCCGAGAACTATTGAGGCTATGAATAATGGTACAATAGGTAAGCAGAGGAGGAGCAGCACGCGCCCACTACGCGAAGACTTGAGCTCGGCCGCCGCGGCCAGCTCCACCAGGGTCCCTCGCCTCAGTGGTCTCACCACCCCTTCAGCCTCCCAGCCTCACGAAGTATCTCGCCTCTCCGCCTGGGTATAGGTTGGGGTAGAGTATGATTGCCAGGCTTCTGACCCAACCCTCAGTGTCGTAGTATCCCAGCTGGTATATGGTGGGAGAGTAGGCGTAGACCATGCCCTCCTTAAAGGCCCTGATCTCCTTTAACTCTGGCGCCTCTGACAGGATGTCTGAGAGGGAGGAGACGAAGCTGGTTGGATATACTACGACATCCGCATCCCTGCACCTTGACAGCACTTCCTCAATGTTGACTGTTACGCTGCCGGTTGATTTTATGTCGGAGAAAGCATACCTGGCTCCAAGCATCCTCAGAGCATTAGCCGGGAAGGACTCTCCTCCAGCCACATACACTGTCCCCCTGTAGACCATGAGCCAGCACACAAGCGGTGCATCAAACCCGGACCTCCGAACATCATCAACGACGACGCCGACCTTCCTCTCAACCTCCGCGAATATCCTGTACGCCTCTTCGTCTAGGTCAAAGAATGTTGCTATCAGCTTTATCCACTCGAAGCGGCCGAGCGGGCTTGTCTCCAGGTACTCGTTGTTGACTACGTAGGGTATTTTGAGCTCATCCAGCCTCTGGGGCAGGTCTGAGCCTGGGAAGGTGTATATGATTACGAGGTCGGGCTTGAGGGCTACGAGCTCCTCGAAGTTGGGCGAGTAGTCCGGCCCAACGTCCCTTATCACGCCCCTCGAGAGCCTCTCCGCCACATCCTCAAAATACCATTCATACCCCCTTCCCCACATGATGCCTACAACCCTGTCAAGTATCCACGGTGCATGTTCTCTGAGCCTCTCAACCAGTGCCACATGCGTGGCAGACATGAGGACAACCCTCTCGACAGGCGTGTAGACAATGAGGCCGCTTAGGCCGGAGGGTGGCTCACGGCCGCGGGGCACCAGTATGAGAGTCCTATTCAAGGCGTCTCTGACAACCTTATAGCCGTCGAACAGCTTTATCTCGAATAGTTTAGAATATTTGACCTCCAGCTCGAGTGGTAGACGGGGAGGCTGCCTGACCGTCTCTGTCAGCCTGAAAGTGGTGGTTACGGTCAATGTGGCTGTCCTCTCGAGGGGGGCGGTGTAGGCTTCGGTCCTAGTGGTGACTATGGTCTGTGTGGTGGTGAGGGTTGTGACGCGCTGGGGGATTACCGGTGTGAGGGCGGCTGCAGCCAGACCTGCTATAAACCCTATGGCGAGCAGGGCTGCGATTATGGGTATGGCTTTGCGCTCCAGAGACATTGGATGGAATATCCATCCAACGATATTTAAATCTACCCTTTAAAATATCCCCTACGCCTCACTCCTAAGCCGCTCCCTAAGCCGGTCTACCTCCCTCCGCACCCTCTCAAGCCTAGCCTCCAAGCGTGAAACCCTGTCACCATTCGATACCTCCCCAAGAATCCTCTCGGCATACGCCAAATCCTCAGGCGTAACGGTTATACGCCTAGGGGGACGACCAGTCCTAAGCAGCCGCAGAAGCCATCTGAGGACCCCCACAGGGCCTTCGCCTCCGCCACAAGTTAGATGATACTCCAGCACTATTAAAACTGGGCACGAGTCACAATAGCCGGGCGAGCCCTAGGGATTACCCGGGGTCAGATGTGCCCCAGCTTGGGTGGCAAGCTTATGGGCTGGCTTGGCGACGGGCATTTGGAGGGCTTTGGAGGCGGGTAAAGGTTTTGAGGCTGTTGTCAGGGTGGCGGTTGAGAGGGTTGCCGGCCTTGGCCGCGGAATAGTGCTGGGGCTTGGGAGTGGGAGGACGTCTGCAGCCTTCATCAAGTCACTGGCCGCATCGGAGGGGGCGCGGATAGTTGAGGCCGTAATCCCGACGTCCCTGCAGGCGGAGGCCGCCGCCTCTGAAAACGGCTTCAGGATTGGAAGCCTCTACAACTATGAGGGTGTCGACATCTACGTCGACAGCTTCGACCAGTGCAGCTTCGCGGGCGACCTAGTGAAGGGGATGGGCGGAGCGCTGGCTAGGGAGAAGCTCTTGATGAGACTTGCAAGGTCCGTGCTCTTGATAGGGACGGAGGTGAAACTGGCCGAGAGACTGTCTTCTCCGATACCGCTTGAGGTCCTACCATACGCGGCACCAGCGCTGCCACGGCTGCTGCGAGCTAGGGGGTGGGGTGTGAAGGCTAGGACCTGCGAGGGGAAGGCAGGCCCCGTCATAACAGATAACGGGAACGTCTTGATGCTTGTTGAGGTGGGCGTGTTGGATGACCCGCCCCTTATTGAGAGAGAGCTGAAGATGATTCCCGGGGTTGTAGAGGCTGGCGTCTTCCCGAACAGGGGCTATAAGGTCATTGTCGGGATGAGGGACGGCACGATCAGGGAGATAACTTAGTGGATTCCCGCCCGCCGCAACCGCGCCCCGGCTCCGCAAGCCCTACCCGGGCCTCCAAGGACCGTTAAAACAGTCAGAAACGATCATGAGCCAAGATTTGGGATATTCTATTCTAGGAAGGCTTTTACCCCCTATAACAGCCATACACCGTGATGATGCGCCACCCGATCCAGCTCTCGGCAGCCCTCTTAACGGTCTTACTACTCGCCACTGCGCTGTTCAGTAATTGGGCCGCCGCGCAGGAGGGGCAGGAGGAGACAGAGGACCTGCCGCTCGGACTCCAGCTAACCGAGACACTACACACGATAATAGAGGAGCACAAGCAGGCGATTAGGAATGCGATTCTGGAGTTCAAGCTGAAGCAGGAGGAGTTGATAGAGAATAAGACAGAGCTTATCAGGAGTTTCATCGAGGAGAGGCTTAACAGAACATTGGAGATAAAGGAGGCTATACGGGAGCTTAACATGCTGTATGCAGCGGGGAACATTACGCGGGAGGAGTATTTGGCGAGGCTCAGCGAGTTAAGGAGCGAGCTGAAGGCCCTGGCCAAGTCGTCAGAGAGGCTCGGTAAACTCCTGCAGGAATACTCCTCAAAGATGAGGGAGATCGTCAAGGAGAAGGTTGAGAAGCTGAGGGAGATAAACAGAGAGTTTGGGAGAAGAGTCTCAGAGGAGGCGAGAGAGATAGGAGAGCGGATGAGGAGCGAGTTGAGAAGGGGGGAGGCGTCAAACTCGACAACAACCACAACCACCCAATCCCATGAGAGCAGGGGTAGGGTGAGAGGCCCTCCTTCCTCCAATACAACGAATACTCAGGCAGAGGAAGCGGGGGAGCGGCATAGAGGTAATGAGCATGGAAACCGAGGAAGAGGCCATGAATCTGAATCGACATACACTACGACCGTCGTAAATGTTGGTGAAGAGAGGGGTAGAGGGGAGGAGCGTGGGAGGTCCTACAGCACGAGGAGGGGGGACAGATAGCCGAAATACCAACACCCTGTTATGGGAAAACAATTATTTGATACCCAGCGTGAGGGATGGTTGCTGCCAGTCAAGTGGCGGGGATAGGGATGATGTGGATTATAGCACTTGCAGCAGCCCTAGCGTTACCCTCCTACACCGTGTATCATCTCACAATTCTTCCCGATGGCTCCGCCGACTGGGTAATCGAGCATCGATTCCCCCTCTCTACGCCCGACGAGATCGAGATATTCAAGAGCATGGCGACACATCCTGAGAACCTCACTGCGGACTACAGCGCGAGGATCGGCACCATAGTCTCCGACGCCTCCCGAGTGCTTGGACGGAGCATGTCGATTGAAGGCCTCAGCGTAGGAGTGGAGACAGTTGAGACCGTGAGCGGAAAAATGGGGCTAATCAGGATCGAGTTTACTTGGCGGGGCTTCGCGAAAACCACGCCCACCGGCGCGATTGAGCTGGGAGACGTCTTCATAGGCGGTTTCTACCTATCAGAAGGCGAGACCCTCAGGGTCAAGATTCCCGCAGGGTTCGAGGTGGCTGAGGCAAGACCGACACCCGACGGTCGGGGGGCCGACTATGTTGAGTGGAGGGGCAGGATGGTCTTCACGGATGGTGAGCCTCGACTCGTGATAAGACCCGCCGCCCAGCCTCAGGGCCCAGCCCCGCAATGGGGCGAGCCCGTCCTACTCTATGTCGCAGGCGGGGCAGCAGCCTCGATCCCCGTGATATACGCTGCCTATAGGATGCGGGGTAGGAGGCGGCCGCGGGAGAGCGAGCTTGACATAGTGATCAGAATTATTAAGAGGCATGGTGGGGTTGTTTACCAGTCCCAGATCGTGCGGGAGAGCGGCCTCTCAAAATCCACCGTCAGCACCATTCTCAAGATGTTGGAGTCTGAGGGCAGGGTTACGCGGGTGAGGGAGGGTAGGGAGAACATAGTCAGGCTTACGCGCTGAGATAGAAGGAGGCCCTCCGGCGCTAGCATTTATTCTAGAACCTCCTGCTCTGGTGAGAGTGGCTGAGGGATGGCCTTCAGACTCGGCAGGCTGAGGGGCGAGCTGCCGCGGGACGTCGCCGAGTATACATCCTCCCTAAGATTTGACCAAGAGATCTATGGCGAGGTCATTGTGGTAAATGCCGTCCACCTTAAGATGCTGGCGAGAATCGGCCACCTAAGCGGCGACGCACTAGCTAGGGGGCTGGCGGCCCTTAGAGAGGCCTATAGGAACCCGTTGAAGATGGAGGATCCTAGGCTCGAAGACGTCCACATGGTTGTTGAGGACTATCTCGTCAGGGCTGTGCCGGAGGCTGGTGAGAACCTCGCCCTCGGCAAGAGCAGGAATGACTCTGTGGCCACGGCCATAAGGATGAGGGCTAAGTCTGGGGCCCTGGCGTTGATGGAGGCGTCGCTTGGGCTTGTTGAGGCCCTGCTCTCGAGGGCGCTGGAGGAGGCTGAGACAGTCTATCCTGCCACAACCCACCAACAGACGGCCGCGCCCGTCACCTTTGGCTTCGCACTCACACACTACGCCTCAAGAATGCTATCGGCCCTCGGAAGCCTAGCCAAGGCCTACGAGGAGCTGGACCAGTGCCCACAAGGCGCGGCGGCCTGCTGCGGATCCACCCTACCAATCGACAGGAAATGGCTTGCGGAGCAGCTAGGCTTTAAACGAGTCCTGGTGCATGCCCTCGACGCATCCTCTAGCCGCGACTTCGCCGTCGACCTACTCTCAGCGGGGCTGAAGCTCCTCATAGTGGTGTCGGACATGGCAGAGTGGCTGATACACGACTTCACGCTGGGGCTTCTGGATATGGGTGACGAGTTCTGCTCGACCAGCAGCATAATGCCCCAGAAGAGGAACCCTGTCCTCCTCGAGGTTGCGAGGACGAAGGTGTCTGAGGCTCTGGGTGAGGTTGTCAGGGTGGCCTCCATGATTCAGAGGAGGGTTGGGGGCTATGTCCTCGACCTCCAGCAGGTGACCCCCTCTATCTGGAGGCTGCTCAGGGAGGCGGAGAGCACCGTAAAGCTGCTGGCCACGTTGGTGGGGACGCTGAGGGTTGACGCCGAGGCCGCCCTTAAGAGATGTGGGATGGAGGCAGGGATGGTGGAGCTCGCAAACTACTTGACACTAGAGTATGGCATCGGCTTCAGGCGGGCCCACAGGGCCTGTGGCAGGATTGCTCGCATGCTGGCCGAGAAAGGCCTCACGGAGGAGGTGCTGCAGCAGGTGCTTGAGGAGGAGGGAGTACCGGCTAAGCTCACCCTAGAGGAGGTTTCCAAGATTCTAGACCCGCGCACAATCGTCTCTAACTACACTACGCTGGGGTCGTCGAACCCTAGCGAGGTTAGGAGGATGGTGGAGGAGATGGAGCGTAGAGTCGGGGAGCTGAGGGCATGGGTCTCAGAGAATAGGAAGGTGCTTGAGGATGTGGTGGAGAGGGCCTTTAACGCTCAGGCCCTTTAGCGGTGATGTTGAGGAACTCCTCCACGGCCCCGGCTATGACTTTGGCGGCGAATTCAAGCTCCACTATGCCTACAGCTTCCTCTGACGTGTGCGCGAGGAGAGAGTTTCCGGGGCCGTAGGCCGCAATGTTTCGCGTAAGCCTGTAGAGTATGTTCATATCGCTTGCGCCCGTCTTCTTGAGTATCCGCGGCCTTCCACCCTGCCTGAGGATGGAGCGGGTGAGCGCCCTGACGACTGGGGAGGAGAGCCGGGTCTCGACTGGCTCCGTCATGTCTAGCACCTCCATGCTGCAACGGTGAAGGGTCACTGCAGCCTCCACCCTCTCCAATATGGCGGAGGAGTCGACGCCGGGTGGGTATCGGACGTTGACTATTGCCTCAGCGGACTCGGGGAGCTTTGTAGGCCAATCGCCGGCGCGTATCATTGTTACGGCGGATGTGGGGTTCTCGTAGCTTTTGCCAGCGAAACTCAGCCTGATGTCTCGTATCGCGTCGAGTAGCTTGTCCAGAGCCGACTCTCCCATATATGGGGCTGAGCTGTGGCCGCCCCTGGCTGTCGCGTAGATTTTTACGGTTAGGCTGCCCCTATAGCTCACTGCGATGCCGTTACCACCTGTGGGCTCGCCTATGATGACGCCCTCCGGTCTCAGCCCCCTGCCCAGAAGCTCCTGCGCCCCTTTACCTTCACCCTCTTCATCCACAAGCCCCGCGACAATAACGGTCGCGGCATCGGGGTCAATCCTCGCCATGGATGCGCCCACGAGCATGGCAGCCAGCGGGCCCTTAGCATCCACAGCTCCCCTGCCATAGACCTCCGAGCCCCTCACACCATATCCAAACTCGCCAGGGACAGTGTCGACGTGACCAGCCAGCAAAAGGACCCTCGCACCGCTCCCCCTCCTAAAAAGATAGTTCCCGGCACCGTCTATCTCGAGTGAGTCGTAGCCAAGCCTGCGGGCGAGGATGTTCATCGTTTCGGCGAGCCTCTGCTCCATTCCAGTCGGAGTATACTTGCTGAGGAGCTCTAGCAGCACCTCCTCAACCCTCAACCTGCGCCACCCTTGACAGACTGTTGAAGGACTTTTTCCAAGGCCGATATAGACACGCCGACATCCTCTTCATTTATCAGGTATGGGGGGAGGAATCTCACAACAATAAGCCCCGCCCTGAGAGCCAAGACGCCAGCCTCTTGGAGAGCGGTGATCACCGGAGAGGCCTTCACCTTGAGCTCGACCCCGATCATCAACCCCTTACACCTCACCTCTCTTACTACGCTTGGAAACTCGGAGGCAACCTCTCTCAGCTGGGAGGCAAGAATCTCACCCATCCTGGACGCCGCTTCTGGGGCATTCTCGCGCTCAAGCGCCTCAACACCGCCGACAACAGCAGCCAACGCCAGTGGATTGCCCCCATGCGTCGAGCCGTGCTCACCTTCCTCCACCCCCGCCGCCACCTCCTCTGAGACAGCAACCACGCTCACTGGAAATCCGCCGCCGATAGACTTACCCGCCACCATTATGTCGGGCTTGACGCCGTGCTCCGTGTGGCTCCAGACGCGGCCAGTCCTGCCGAACCCAGCCTGAACCTCGTCAACTATGAGGTAGGCACCGACATCCCTGCACCTCTCCTCCAAAGCCCTCATGAACTCGCGCGTGGCTATGTGTATCCCGCCTTCTCCCTGGACAGGCTCAACTATCACGGCGGATACCCTCTCATCAATGGCCCTGAGGGCTTCGACATTGTTGAAGGGTAGGAAGAGCGTTTCTCCCGGGAATGGGTCGTAGCCCTGCCTGTATCTCTGGTTGTGCGTGACGCTAAGGGCGGCCATCGTCCTGCCGTGGAAGGCTCCAGTAAAGGATGCGAAGACCCTTCTGCCGCTCCGCTTTCTCGCAAGCTTAAGGGCGAGCTCTACGGCCTCGCTTCCACTATTCAAGAAGAATAGGTGTCCGAGATGGCTTGGCAGTATCCTACCCATACTCTCCAAAGCCATTTCAAGTATGTCCGTATCAAAGATGGGGGGCAAACAGGTTATCGACTCCAGCTGACTCCTAAGCCTGGCGACAACGTATTTGTTTTTGTGACCTAGGAACGCCGCCCCATGCCCAGTATGTAGGTCTAAGTATCTCCTCCCCGATGCATCCCAGACATACTGCCCCTCAGCTCTGGAGACCTTCAGGCCTCTGGGGGCAGAGAATCTAAGGAGGGCCGGCATGATCCTCCTAACTCCTCAATACGCGGATGGTCTCCTCGACAATCTTCCCCGCCAAGTCGTAGCCGGTCACCTGCACCGTGTTCCTAAACTCTACGACGGCATTAACCTCGCTGACAAGAGTCTCACCCTCACGCGTCTCCAAGAGGTCTATACCCAAGACTCCCCCACCCATGGCGTCTCCCGCGCGGATGACGAGGTCTACCTGCTCCTCTGTGAGGTTGGCGGGTGCGGCCTTTCCTCCGAGAGCTGTGTTTGTCTTCCAGCGCTGGCTAATCCTGTAGATGGCGGTTGGGACTTCACCCCACACGTAAAAGGCCCTGATGTCGCGGCCCGGCTTCTCCACATATTGCTGGATATAGTGTATCTTGAAGTGGGGGGAGCTCATCGCCTCCCTATAATCCATAATGTCGAGGAGGTCGTCTTCGCTCTTGGCCCGCGCAATCATCCTACCCCAGCTCCCCATTATTGGCTTGATAACGACGGGGTAGCCGATCTCGCGCGCAGCCATGAGCGCCCCCTCCCTGCTGTAGGCTATTGCTGTCCGTGGAACCTTCACCCCCCTACTCGCAAGCCTAGCTGTTGTGACGAGCTTATCCCCACTATCCCTGATTGTCTCGTACGAGTTTACGACTCTTATCCCCTGCGACTCGAGTATCGCGGTGGTGGCGAGGGCCCTGTAGTGGCTTACACACCTCTGGAAGACGAAGTCGACGTCATCACCTCTACTGTCAGAGCCTAGGAAGTCTATCTTCTCCGGTATGAAGACAAGTCTCAGTCCCTGGCCACGGCTCCTGATAGCCTCTATCAGCATCCTCTCCTCGTGCCGCAGCAGGTCGTAGACTAGGCCAATTATCACTACCCTACTCTCCCCAGTCCTCCCCTACTTCCTCGGCCAGCCTCAAAGTCTTAGACCCGTTGCTTGTAACTAATTCGAGCTGGGCTCCGCACTCCTCGTGCTCGAAAAGCTCTCCGTCGAGGGCGTCATCCGGGATTTTGACGGCGCCGAAGCAGACGGGGCACTTGAGTTCCGGCAATAGGCTCACCTATTCCGTACCTGAACCACCTGAATTCTTATTGATAAACGTATCTCTCTTGCCGTAACTCGTATTTTCTGTTACGGATACAGTATACGGCTTCAAGCGCTTACCACCGTCCCCCTGCCTGATAAGACCACTGAGAGAGGGTCTTCGCCAAGCCCACTCGCTATCAACACCCTCTTCACGCCGCCCAGCACAGCCTCAGAGGCCAGTGCAAGCTTCCTGTTCATCCCAGGGCCAATCCTCTTAGACAGCTCAGACGCCTCGCCGGGAGAGAGCTTCTCCACAACCTTCCCATCAACTATTACGCCGTCCACGTCGCTGAGAAATACGAGCATATCCGCGGCGATTCCTCGAGCGATCCAGGAGGCAGCCTGGTCGCCATCTACGTTCAGAATCTCCCCCTCTGTCCCGAGCGCTAGGGGGGCTATTACCGGGAGATAGCCTGCCTGGAGTATTTGGGCTATTAGGGATGCGTTCACCGTCTTTATGCTTCCCGTATATCCGCCGGGAATTATCCTCTTCCTGCCCCGCTCATCAACGATGACTATCTTCTTCTTCCTCTCAGCTACGAGTAGTCCGCCATCAACGCCTGAGAGCCCTACCGCCCTGCCACCATACCGCTGAACCACTGAGACTATCTCCTTGTTGATCTTCCCGGCCATCGCCATCACGTAGACCTCCAGCTCCCGCTCATCCGTGTATCTGCTCCTGATCCCCGAGGGCGACGTGACTATCGTGGGCGTCACTCCAAGCCTCTTAGAGTACTCGGTCACTATGTCTCCGCCCCCATGGACGAAGACTATCCCCTCGCCACTAATGCGGGCCAAGCTCTTCGCGATATTCTCCATATTGTTCTGGAGGACCCGGCCACCAGCCTTAACAACAATCACCATACCGCGATCACCCTCATTTTCTCACACAGGGCTTATGGGCAGCAGGTTTAGCCCCTCCCTCTCATCCAGTCCCAACATGATGTTCATACACTGGACCGCCTGGCCTGCAGCCCCCTTCATCAAGTTGTCGATCGCAGCGAATAGGGCCGCCCTTTTCCTGGAGGGCTCAACCGCGAAACCCACGTCGCAGAAGTTGCTCCCAATCACATATTTCGGGTCCGGATACTTGACTGGGCCGGAGCGGACTATACGTATGAAGGGCTCCTTTCCGTAGTGTCTTGCATATGCCCTCCACACTGTGGTCTCGTCGAGGGAGTCTGCGAGCCAGACATGGGCGGTTGCCAGTGCGCCCCTAACGTTTCCGACCGCGTGTGGGACCATGGCTATCTGGAGCCTCCTGCCGCAGAGGAGCGTGAGCTCCTGCTCAACCTCCGCCACATGCCGATGCCCCTCCGCCTCGTATGGCCTGATTACGTTGGCCCTCTCAGGGTGGTGGGTTCCTTGGCTGGGCTGCCTCCCCGCCTCGCTACTCCCCACTTTAACGTCCACGGCGATGTGCTCCACGTCTATCAGCCCCTCCCTCACCGCAGGGGCTAGAGCGAGTATCGCGGCCGTCGCATTACACCCCGGGCAGGCCACAACCCTCGCGTTTCTAATCTCATCCCTGTGGATCTCTGGCAGACCATAGACACTCTCCGACAGCAACTCCGGGTCTCCGTGCGTGAACCCATACCACTCCTCGTAGAGCCGAGGGTCTCTAAGCCTGAAGTCCGGGCTCAAGTCCACAACCCTAACACCTGCCTCGACCAGCCGCCTAGCCATGGTGTGCGATACCCCAGAGGGGACGCTGAGAAAGACTAACTCAGCCTCCGAGACGATCTTCTCCAAGTTGAGCTCGGAGAACTTCATCACGCCCAAGACTGAGCGGAGGTTTAGGTGTACAGCTGCTACAGGTTTCCCGGCATACTCGCGCGAGGTAGCTGCAACGATCTCTACGCGTGGGTGTGTCGCCAAGAGTCTTAGGGCCTCGCCGCCTGTGTAGCCGCTCGCACCTATAATAGCAACCCTAGTGGTCATCGCCTCATCACCGATACTATGTATTTCGCAAGCTCGTCAGCAACACTTATTCCAGTCGCCTCCATGAACCCCTTGAACTCCGGCACACCGTTCACCTCATTAAGATAGAGTTGGCCGCTATTCTTGTCCTCAAGGATGTCGATTGATATGAACTCGCCGCCGACAGTCTTGGCCGCCTTGACGCTCAGCTCGGCTATCTCGCCATTCACTTTGATTGGCTCGGTCTTTCCTCCGAGCGCCACATTGGTCCTCCACTCGTCCCCAACGCTCCTCCTAATAACAGCCCCAATCACCTCGCCGCCAATTACTATTGTTCTGATGTCCCTTCCCCCACTCTCTATGTATTCCTGCACGATGTGTGTCCGCAGCTGCTGGCTCTGCATCATCTGCCTGTGCTCTAAGACGCTTCTCCAAGTGCTCTTATCCTTCACAAGAGTTACGAGCCTACCCCAGCTCCCGATGGGCGGCTTATCGACGAAGGGCTTGGGGAAACGCCTATACGCCACTTCCGCGGACTCTGCGCCCAATACAACCATGCTCCGGGGAATCTTGAGACCCTGAGCCTTCAGCCTACTCAGGGTTAGTATCTTGTCGCCGCAGAGCATGAGTGTTGTGGAGCTGTTTATCGCTGTTGCGCCGGCAGCCTCCCTGATGGCGGCAGAGTAGAGGGCCTTCTGCATCGAGACAACCCTGACTAGGGCGATCTCTGCAGCCACCTCTCCTATTAAAAGTGGCATGGTGTTGACGTTGGTTAGCTTGACCTCCACCCCTCTCTGCCTGAAGCTCTCTATCAACAGCTTCTCCTCAAGCCGCGGCATGTCGTACAGCAGCTCAACCTCCATTCTCTCTTCTACACCCTCCCCGCCACGACCATTCCGGCGATACTGCATGCTGATAAGCCTAAATAAAAACCCATGCCAAAACTAAAGAATTTTAAGAATATAGGGCCTGCTACTAAAAAGTCCACAGACACCAGCTCACCTAATCAGGGGGAAGATGCTAGTGACTATGTAGTCTATGAACTCGGACTCCGGCATCTTCGTGAAGGCGGTTACGACAGCATTCCTCGTCAGGCCTATGATCTTTCCGCCAGCCCGCGTGGTGTAGACAATGTACCATATCTTACCGTGGCTGAGGTATTCTTGGTAGAGTGACGTGTCCATGAGTGAGGGGCCGGCGAGGGCGAGCTTGTCTACACCGGGTATGTCGACCTGGTCAAACCAGATTAGCTTCGTCCCCTCTGGGTTGGACTCGTGTATCTGCTGCATGTTCTCTGGGGGGATATAGGCCTCGACGATGCTCTTATAGTTGAGGAAGAGGGCGTTTGAGAGCGTAGTGGCGGCCGAGTTTGCGAAGTGCTTCTCCTGAGCAATTGTTAGCAGTATCTTGTCCCCCCTGTTCCGAAACTCCATATAGGCCTCGACCGTCTTCACAATAGGCAGCTGCTTCCCCCTCTGCTTGATCCTGACGAGCTTATCCCTACTGAATATTCCGGAGATGTAGTCCTTTCCAGCATTAATCTCCCGAACATCCGTCAAGAGCTCAATCTCCCTATCCTCCTCCCTAACCAGCTGCCTCTCCCTAAACTCGCCCAGCTTAGCCGCTATCGTGGCTAGAGAGATTTCCTCTCTAACCTCGAAGACCTTTGCAGTAAGTACCATCGATTCCATCACACACGAGTTAGGGCCATATTTAAGAGATGATGAGCACACAGTCTGCCGCGTTGTCAGACGGGTTAGATTGTAGGGTAGATATTGAGGTCTATGACATAGTTATGGTAGTAGGGTAGGCGTCTGTATGAATCTAGCCTCGAGCCCTGTGCAGCGGGGTGGCTGACATTATGCTCAGAGTCGCAGTCATAGATCTTGACCATTGCCAGCCAACAAAATGTGGGACACCGTGCATAGCCTTCTGCCCACCGGTTAGGAATAAGATAGAGGCGATCAAGATGGGTGAGAATGGGTTTCCAGTAATCAACGAGGAGCTCTGCATCGGGTGTGGGATATGTGTAGCCAAGTGCCCCTTCGAGGCGATAGCCATAGTAAACCTGCCGTCGGAGCTTGGAGGCGACCTCATACACCAGTATGGCGTGAACTCGTTTAGGCTCTATAGGCTCCCATACGTCGAGCCGGGGACAGTCACAGGTCTTCTCGGAAGAAACGGCATCGGGAAGTCAACCGCCCTATCAATCTTGGCTGGCCAGCTCAAGCCCAATCTAGGAAAACTCGAAGACGGGCAGGGCTGGGAGGAGGTTGCTAAAAGATTCCGAGGCACGCTAATTCAGGACTATTTCAAGAGAATGTCGGCTGGGATGCTCCGCGTGACCTTTAAGCCCCAGAACATAACTCAAATCCCCCGAGCGGTGAAGGGTAAGGTCCGCGAGATTCTAACACGAGTCGCCGGCTCCAAGCCGATAGAGGACGTCGTCAGAAAGCTCGAGCTAGAACACCTCCTCGACAGGGAGGTCTCCGCTCTGAGCGGTGGCGAGCTCCAGCGTCTAGCAATTGCAGCGGCCATATTGAGGGGAGGGGATTGCTACATTTTCGACGAGCCCTCCAGCTACCTTGACGTCAGGCAGAGGGTAAGAGCGGCATCAGCCATTCGAAGCTTAGTAGGTGAGGGGGCGCGAGTCTTCGTCGCCGACCACGACCTCTCATTCCTAGACTATGTATCCGACACTATATTCATCTTCTACGGCGAGCCAGGTGTGTATGGAATAGTCTCGGGCCCCTACAGCCTAAGCGAGGGGGTCAACACCTATCTCGAGGGCTACGCCCCCCTCGAGAACGTCAGGTTCAGGAGATATGAGATAGCCTTCTCAGCACATAGCCCTCCGGCACCTGACTCTGCGGTAGGACCCTCCATCTACTGGTATCGGATGACGAAGACGTATGGGTCTTTTAGGCTGGTAGTTGAGGAGGGTAGCGCCAAGATGGGAGAAGTGGTGGGGATAGTGGGGCCGAACGGCATAGGTAAATCCACCTTCATCAAGCTCCTAGCAGGGCTTGAGCCGGACGATTTAGGTAACAGGATAGAGTATAGGTCGCTCAGCTACAAGCCCCAGCACCCGGAACCGAGGGATGAGATAGTCGCCGACGTATTGAAGAGGGCGGCGGGAAAGGACTTCGACACAGAGCTCTACAGGTCAGAGTTGCTGAAACCCCTCGGCCTCGACAGACTCCTAGACAGAAACATGATGGACCTCAGCGGTGGGGAGCTACAGCGCGTAGCTATAGCCGAGGCACTGTCAAAGGAGGCCGAGATCTATCTCTTGGATGAGCCGAGCGCCTTCCTAGACGTAGAGGAGAGATACGTTGTTGCGCGGCTCCTGAAGAGGCTGGCCAGAGAGAAGGGAGCCTACGTATTCCTGGTGGAGCATGACTTGATGCTGGTTGACTTCTCGGCTACGAGGTTGATGGTCTTCACGGGCCGGCCGGGAATCGAGGGGCACGCCCTCCCACCTATGAGCATGAGGGAGGGGTTCAACAGATTCCTCTCGGAGCTGGGCATAACGTTCAGGCGCGACAGGAAAAGCAATAGGCCCCGAGTAAACAAGCCCGACTCGAGGCTTGACCGCATACAGAAGGAGATGGGAGAATACTACTACGTGGAGGCGGGGTAGGAGACATCTTATCTCTTCAACATTATCTCGTGCTGGTTTTCCCAGCTATGCCTCATAGCAGCTGCCACCTCGTTGCAGGCAACCAGCATTAGGGCCTTCTCAAGCTTCCGAAACATCTTAGCCACTTCTCTCTGCTTCATCTTCAGGGCTTTCGCAGCTCTATCCAAATCATAGCCTATAGGTGTTGAAAACTGGGACAGGTCAACGGGCGGCCGCGGCTTATAGTCCCTGACGCGGTAACATGCCTCAAGCCACGTTGAAGCCTCCTCCTTCGACGCAATATGCCTACCACTCCATAGCCTCAAGACACCGCTCTTCTCAGGCATTAGCTCGCAGACCAGCTCGGTTAAAGCCTCCCAAACAATGACGCTCCGCCTATCAGAGAAAGCCACACCCTCAACAAGGCAGACAATATAGCTCGTCAAGACGTCAAAGCCCTAAACCCCACACGACAGAGCCCCGGCTTAAAATATTTCCCAGTCAGCCCGAGTGTCTGCTTCTAAGCCGTCTGAGGAACCTCTCCGTTCTCTCCTTCTTTGGCCGCTCGAGGACCTCCCTAGCGTCGCCCTCCTCCACAATTAGGCCCTCGTCTATGAAGACGACACGGTCTGCCGCCGCCTCTGCAAAGTCTAGCTCGTGTGTGACAATGAGCATGGCCCTGCCCTGTTTCGCTACCTGATATAGGGTCTCAACCACCTCATATCTCAGCTCAGGGTCCAGCGCAGAGGTGGGCTCATCTAGTAGGAGTAGCTTGGGGTCGATAGCCAGCGCTCTCGCTATGGCGGCCCTCTGCTGCTGGCCACCTGAGAGCTCCAGTGGATACTTTCCAGCTAATTCTCCGAGGCCTAGCATATCTAGGACGGACTGGGCTATCCTCTCTGCCTCGCGCCTACTCATCCCCTTGCTAAGCTCTAGGGGAAGGGCCACATTTCTTAGAACGGTCATGTGGGGGAACAGGTTGTATTGCTGAAAGACGAATCCAATGCTCGCCCTGATTCTCCTGAGGATGGCTGGGTCAGGGTTAACGACTAGACCGTTGATGCGAATCTCTCCGCTCCAAGGCTTCACTAGATATGGTATGCATTTTAGTAGGGTGCTCTTACCCGAGCCACTTGGACCCAGAATAACGACTTTCTCCCCCCTCTTAACGTTAATGTCTATACCCCTCAAGACCTCAACCTTCTCATAGCCAGCCCTCAACCCGCTAATTTGCAGCAGATCCCCGCTCAAACTAGCGCCCTCTTATACCCAGGAATAGCGTACCGCGTCTCCAGCATCTTGGAGAACTGTGATGAGGGTAGGCAGATGGCTAGATAAATCGCAGCGGCCAGCAGATAGATCTCGGGCATAAACGTGTAGGAGACCATGTACTCAGTCCTTCTAAAAAGCTCTGCAACACCGATAATCGAGGCGAGCGACGTATATTTGATGAGAGCGACAAACTCGTTGACTAGGGCCGGTGTGGCGACACGGATGGCCTGTGGGAATATGATGAACCGATAAGTCTGGACAGTCGTCATTCCAAGCGACTCTGCAGCGAGGTACTGCTCCTCGGGAATGCCCTTAATAGCCGACCGAAGGATCTCGGCCTGATAGGCCGCGCTATTAAACCCGATGGCTATCACAGAGGCTGTGAAGGCGTCCAGCCTAATACCCACCGCAGGAAGGCTGAAGTAGATAAAGAATATCTGCACGAGTAGTGGGGTTCCGCGGAAGAACTCGATGTACGAGCGGGAAATAATTGAGAGGGGTTTCGAGCCGAAGACCCTTGCCGCTGCCAAGACAGAGCCCAGCGCCAAGCCGAGAGCGAAGGAGAGGAGCGTCAGCTGCATCGTCACGGGTATGCCCTCCATCAAGTAGGGGAGAACCTGGAACAAAAAACGGCTAATGTCCAACTCCTAAATACTGTTTACTGCCCAAGCCACTTATTAATTTCTTCCTCGAAGATCCTATTCATCTCGCTGGTTGACGTAAGGTCCTCTATCACCTTGTTGACTATGTATTTCAGCTCCTCCTCTCCCTGTGGAATCCCTACAGCTGCGCCGCTTAGGCTCCCAATCTTCAAAACTACAGCTAGGTCTGGGTCGCGGGAGGCGAGTACGGTTGCTATTATGTCCCCCACGATTATAGCGTCGAGGTCACCCCTCTTGAGCGTCATCACCATCTCGGGGTAGACACGGTCATAGGAGACTATGTTAGCCTTTCCCCCCAAATTCTTCTTAGCCCACTCCTCCTGTATCGTGCCCTGTTGGACGCCAATGTTCTTGCCGACAAGCGAGGACTCGGAGGTAATTTGAGACGCCTTACTCTTAAGCACCACAACAGCGGCGTCATATGCCACGTAGTATCCCTTTGAGAAGTCGATCTCTTTTTCACGCTCCGCTGTGTGGTGAAGGTCGGCCAAGATAAGGTCTATCTGCCCCGCCTTCAAGGCCTGAATCAAAGCGCCAAACTTCATATCGCGAATCTCAAGCTTGACGCCAATCTCCCGCGCAATCCTATCAGCAATCACTATGTCTATACCAGCGAAGTTTCCCTGCGCGTCGATGTACTCGAAGGGCGGCCAGTCCGCGCTCGTGCCGACGATCAGCACTCCTCTATTCTTAATAGTTTCGAGTAGCGACGGCTTAGCCGGTGGCGCCATGAGCGAAGAGGCTGCATAAAACCCGCCTGCACCGATAACGATACCGACGACCAGCGCCAATGCAATCCAAACTGCACCAACGCTCTTTGCCGCCATATTCGGTTAGAGTTGGGATGTGGTTTATTTAAAGCTTTTTAGAAGAACATGCAATATTTGCTGTGTTTACAACTTCAGATGGAGTTTAATTTAAAGCCTTTAGGGGTAGACCGTTACAACCCATATTTTTCCATAATAAGAAGATATATATTGTGGGGAAAGGCTGGTATAAGCATGTCGCGTTATAAGGCCCCCGATCTTCCGGCCGAGAAGGTGACTCCGGAGCTGGTTAGGGATGAGCTGTTGAAGTGTTTTGAGAGCGCTAACAGGGAGTTCTTGGAGATTTTAGGCCAGCCCTATCAGGATGAGGTTTTGAGGCAGCAGGTGCGCCAGTTCCTTGAGGGAGTGTTTAAACAGTGCGGTGTGAGCATCGAGAAGCCTACTAAGGAGGGGCTCTTGACAGCAATAGAGGCGTGTAAGGCGAATGCTGAAAAGATGATGGGTGAGGAGGGCGCAGCAGTCATCAGACACCACTATGAAGAAATGATGAAGCTGGTAAACAAGCTCCGCTGAGACGAGCCTTACCTATAAAATCACTAAAAAACTGCTGGGGCTTGGGTGACCGTCTCTCTTAACTCTTTTAAGCTAGGAGCTCAGCCTTAACCAGTGCATCTACCAGCTCTCTTATCGGTTCTCGAAGCTCATCCGGGTTTATCTCCGATATGTCTGCAACCTCCTGTATGACCTCTTCAACAGTCTTTTCCTCAAACCGATCCCAGATTGCTACGATTGACTCGTTCACAAGATATGCGACACCCTTCTCGTTGACTAGGAGGAGCTCACCCTCCCCGGTCTGCGTGAGATATCCCTTCTTATTTAGACGCTTTTCCTCAGCCAATTCAGCTATAGACTGGGCCGCCCCTTATAACCCTTTAC
>CAKZUF010000047.1 GCA_937921685.1 uncultured archaeon | reverse complement strand
TCCCATAGAGTGTAACCCCCTCGGCGCTCGGAATCAGCGTTGGCCTGCCCCCAATCACCACGGCTGCGGCCGAGTTGCTGGTCCCGAGGTCAATGCCAATGGCCTTCGGCATATAACACCACCATTAAATGTAATATATGGTTGGGGAAATATTAACCAATTGCTAAAAACCCTTTCTCGCTAATCCATACCTATTCTTTTCTCGTAGACGTATATTCCGTCGAGGAACTTTCTAAGGTCTCTCCGAGTTATCCGCGTCCCCTGTTCTATACGGCCCGCCGCCAAGCCTACGAGATACTTGTCGACCCCCGTAACTATTACGTCGTCTCCCTTCACCTGAACCTTCACGCCCTCTGGGAGAGCGATTAGCCGAGGATACTTCTCCCCGGCGAAGTTCTCGACGACCAAATTGCTACCCTGAACCTTGACACTCATGGGGAAGTGGCTCTGAACTATTTTTAGCTTGTATGTGTATCCCTGTGTTACGCCTGTTATCATGTTTTTGATGGTTGACTTCACTGTGCCGAGTCTCGCGAGACATCTCCGCCCACGCCCATAGACTCTTATACGCAATACATCGCCATCTAAGCTAACCTCTGCACCCGCGTGGCCGAAGTCCCTCTCAACACTCCCTAGCTTTCCCTTAATTTTAACGCGGGCTGGAGGAGTTAGCTCAACCTGTATGTCCTGAGGTATCTTGACAACGTCTTCTTGAAACTTCGTCTTAGAAATAGAGTGTTGTGCCAATCTCGCTCACCTCGCCTCAATACACATATCCAAGCAGCTTTCCACCAAGTCCGCGGGAAGCCGCCTCCTTATGCGACAACACGCCCTGATTGGTTGTTACTATCAATATCCCGACATCCTTAGCCGGTAGATAGAGCTTCGCCCAGTCATCATACCCGTTCCGCGAGACACTGTATCTGGGCCTAATCGGTGCGGCCCTATTGATCCTGCCGAGTAGCTGGATTATCACCTTACCCCCCCTACCATCCTCGATATACTCGAAAGAGCCGATGTAAGAGTGTCTCTGAAGCGTCTTCAATATGTCGCCGATCAGCCGTGAATAATAGTATATACACTCCTTGTTCCGCACCGCCTCGTTGTTCTGAAGCGTCGTGAAGAGGCCGGACACCAAGTCCTTAGACACCATCCCTACTCGTCTGTTCCAAAACTTCTGTGAGCCCATCTAATAAGCCTAATCAAGCCTAGCAAGCCTCTAAGCGCATTAGCCGCTTATTGAAGCCTAACTCTCACCATGTCACCCGGTTTAATCCCAAGTAGAGTGGAGGCACTTCCCCTACTCACCGCTAACTCCATTAGTCCCGTCCCACCGAATGTAACTAAGAGGGAGCCGGTAGGCACATCCCCGTAGGCCTTTACATACCGTGCACGGTATGTCCTCCCACCATACTCCACCAAAGCCTCGCAGCCGTATTCCAACCCCTCAGGCAAGCCGCTTGAGTCGATGTTGAGTATGGCGTTCCCGAACCTATCTATGTGTAGAACCTCAGCCTCAACGCTCCCACCTGTAAACTTCGCAGTAGCGAGCTCGAGCTTCACGATTGACTGGGCGTCGATTTCCCTGAGGGCGGGCCATAGACCGGCGGCCAGCTCACCGGCAACAGGAGCGAACACGTCGCGCGCATGAAACGTATGCCCACCAATCCTAGGGTATTTCTCCAGCATGATCTCGAAGCACTCCTCAAGCCCGTCGCTCACCGCCGCAGGGTATAGGAGGCCGTTGTCAGGCCCCACGAACCAGTAGTTATGCGTCCTTAGAACTAGTCCGCGCCTCTCCGTACCTACACCCGGGTCGACGACGGCGACGTGTATTGTCCCAGGTGGGAAGAACTTGTAGGAGAGGAGAAGTAGAAATGCGCCCTGCCTGATGTTGAAGCACTCCACCTGGTGCGTTATATCCACTATCTCTACGTCCCCGCATCTAGATAGTATTACGCCCTTAGTCTCAGCCACGTAGGGGTCTGAGACTCCAAAATCTGTCAGAAGAGTCACTATCCTCACACCCTAACCTCCCCACCCAGTTGGATTAAGTTCAAGGAGAGACTTCTATTATTCCACCTTTATGGGGGTGGAGCATGCAGAAGTATCTATAGGTGCCTGGAACCCTGAAGGTGTAGCGATAGCTGTCGCCGGGGTTAACGGGTCCAGAGTCAAACTTGCTTGCGCCGCTAGGGACCTCGCTTGCAGTAAATGTGTGGGGAACCTCATCCTCATTGACGTAGACCACCGTGTCGCCAACCCTTATCGAGAGCCTGGCAGGGTTGTAATACTTGTCGTCAATTACTGGAGGATCTCCCACTCTCCAGCCTTCGGGTGGGAGATAGGAGCCCTTCATGCTCCTGATAGTATATGTCTTTCCGGGAGGCTGGCCTGGAACCCCGGCAGCTCCGATAAGCTGCCCCCACAATAACATGACGGCAATTACGACAACCGCTATAGCTACGATAGAAGCCACAGCGACATGAATTGGCCTCAAGGAATAATCTGTCCCCTAGACGCCTCGTCGGGGGCAAGATTAAAACCTGTTTTGTTTTTGACGGTATTTGTGCTTCTCGGGGGGTGCGGCGTCTTGGCTCGGATTCCCGCAGTATATACTGTATATTGTTTTGTGTCGTGGATATACATAAGATATATTAAGTGGTAAAAGGTTATATTTTATGAGGTGAACGGGTTTAAAGCTTTTCACCGGAAACAATCCTCAGGAGGGGGGTGTGTATGGCACTTCCTAATAGGCGTGTAGAGGGCTATATCTGCCCTGAGTGTGGCAGCGACAACATAATTACCGATTCTAGGACAGGTGAGGTGAGCTGCGGCGACTGTGGATACGTCCTCCTAGCGAAGGATGTTGACAGAGGGCCTGAGTGGAGGAGCCTTGATGATGATCAGCAGAGCAGGGCTAGAACTGGAGCCCCGCTCTCCATAATGTATAGGGACCACGGCCTCTCGACTGTGATTAACAGGATCGGAGAGGACGCGGGTGGGAGGCGTCTCCCCAAAGAGATGAGGGAGAAGATGCTCAGGCTGAAGAAGCTCGACCAGACATCCCAGGTAAACGCCTCTGAGAACAGGAACCTACAGCAGGCGGCAAACGTCCTCGAGATCTATGTCGACAAGCTCCACATACCCCAGTCTGTTGCAGAGATGGCCATGTCGATTTACAGGAAGGCTTTGAAGGCGGGGCTGGTCAGGGGCAGGTCCATCAGGAGCATAGTCGCGGCCGCTACCTACGCTGCCTGCAGGATGAGCGGGATGCCGAGGGACCTTAGAGAGTTTGAGCGCGTCTATCCGCTGGTCAAGAGGAAAACAATTGCACAGGGTTACAGACTCCTAGTCAAGAACCTGAACATCAAGATACCTGTAGTGGAGCCTAGCCTGTATGTCAGGAAGATCGCCTCCAGGGTTGGGCTGGACGAGCGGACAGTACAGGAGGCGCTTAACCTTCTAAACAAGGCCGCATCCAGGGGCGCAACAGTGGGTAAGGACCCAGTGGGCATAGCCGCCGCGGCACTCTACATGGCATGCCAAGAAACGATGCAAAACATAACTCAGAAAGACATTGCCCGCGCAGCAGGCGTCACAGAAGTGACGGTCAGGAACAGGTTCAAGGGCCTAAAAGAGGCGCTGGAAAGCACTGCACAGGCGGTATAGTTTCCACCCAACTAAACTCTAACTGAAGGGGCATCTTCCCTCTTTTTTAAATAGGAAAGTAAAGGATAAAAATCATTGGAGAGTAGAATAGATTAGAGGCATGCCTATCGAGGGAATTGAGTGGGTGATGGTTTTAGGTGTAGTCCTAGTTATGATTTTTTGGAGCCCGGAGAAGATTCCGGAGATCGCGAGGGCCATAGGTAGATTCATGAACGAGGTCCAGAAAACGCGGATGGAGGCGGATAGATATGTTAAAGAACTTATCAAGCCCGGTGTGGAGGCGGTTGATATGGCTGATAAGCAGCTCATCGAGGCGGCGAGGAAGCTAAATATCGTCACTGAGGGGCTTAAGAAAGAGGAGATAGTATCTCTAATAAATAAGAAGCTCGACGGCGCAGGGTCCAGCTAAATTATCTCTAGGTTCTCAGACGGTATGCCGAGCTCCACTAGAATCTTCGGGACCTTATCGCGCTGGTCGCCCTGCAACATTATTACTCCGTTCTTCACTGCTCCTCCACAAGCACACTTAGCCTTGAGGATAGAGGCGACTTCCTCTATGTCTATGTTACTTGAGTCGAGGCCCTCAATGATCGTCATCGTCTTGTTCCACTTCTTGGTCTCCAATTTTATCTTGACACGCTGTTGCTCATAGTCGATAGTTTTGCACACACAGAGATTCTTGGGGAGCCCGCAAGTCGGGCATATCTCTGCCATTATTACTCTCCTAGACCCTCCGCAAGATTTAGGACCTGGGAGGGATATAAATGTTAAGCGATATTACCCTGACTCATAGCTCTTTTTCTTCTGCTCGAACAGTTCCCTGTCTGAGACAGGTTTTGCCGGCGAGCCCATGACCAGCTGGTTGGGCTCGACGTCCCTCACAACTATTGAGCCGGCCGCGACGACCGCTCTTGAGCCAATTGTCACTCCGGCCAGTATAAGGACCCCCGCACCGATCACTGCTTCATCCTCTATTGTTACGCCTGTTAGTTTTCGGCTTGGTGGGTAGCGGTCATTGGTAACGCAGACGAGAGGGCCTATGAAGACTTTCCTGCCAACCTTTGTGAGATGGGGGAGGTAGACCATTGACTGAATGTTGGCGTCATCTCCGATTACTACTTCGCCGTCCAGCTGGCTTCCACTCCCTATCCTCACACCGCATCCCACTCTCGACCCCTTTCTAATTAAGACGTTATGCCCCAGCTCCACACGGTCCATCAACTCCACCTCCTCATATATCACGGAGCCAGACCGTATCAAGCACCCCACACCAATCCTAGCACCAGAGCTCAGCGCGTCGAGCTGGTTAATCGATGTAGGCCGTCCTCGCAGCAGCTTCTCTCTTGAAGGATACCCGACAACCGTGTTGAAGTCGATGTAAGACTCTTCGCCAACCTCTGTAGTTCCGAGGATTATTGAGCCGTGAGATATGTGGCCTCTACACCGCGCCCGGGGACTAACATATCCCAACAATTCATAATAGGTGGTTTAGGGTGTTCTATATAATTTGGGTTGGGCGGTCGTGAACTCTGATGACTTCAAATCACGGCTGAGGTCGCTTCAGTCGAGGAACCTTCTGGCCGAGGACTTACTCGATATTTTATTAACTACTTATAACTATTCAGTGGTCTCTCCCGAGAAGGGGGAAGAGATTGTCAGACAATTTATCGCCGGAGAACTTGACTCGCCTGACGCGGTTTACATGTTAGTCGATTTGAGCCTGAGGGCTGAGCCTGAGAAGACTTTAAAGGTGCTCAAGAGCCACGGACTTGTCCATGGGACATGAGGTATTCTATCGAGATCCCGCCTAAGGACCCTATCTGGCGCCTCCAGATATACGCCCACCTCGCGGATAATCTCTCCTTCCACACAATATGGCTCAGCGACCACTACTATAACCGGAACATAGCTGTAGCGGCGACGGCCATGTGTATGGTGACTAAGAGGGCGCGAATCGGCTTAGGCATCATGAACCCCTACATTTATCACCCTGTATCGATGGCGCAGATTGCCGCCTCGCTATCTGAGGTGGCGCCCGACAGGGTCTCGATAGGCATTGGAGCTGGTGATAGAAACCTCCTAGACAGTCTGGGGATTGTTCAGGAGAGGCCCGTGGAGAGAGTGCGATGGGCTGTGAGGACTGTTAAAGAGCTTCTCAGCGACAGGGGGCGTAGCGGGTCCCTAGGCCTGGACTTCAAGGCTTGGGGATCGCCCCCGATTTTTATCGCGGCTCAGGGTCCAAAGATGCTTCGACTAGCAGCTGAGCTGGGGGATGGAGCCCTAGTCAACACTTCATGGCTCCCAAACCCTGAAAGACCTCTAGGCCTCATCAGGAAAACCCTAGACGAGGTGGGGCGCAGCAGCGCTGAGTTCTCTATAGAGCTGGAGGCTCTAGTCTCTGTCCACGAAGACCCTGAGAAGGCCCGTAAGACGGTGAAACCATATGTGGGCGTGGTCATGCAAGGTCTGTCACGCGAGATGGTGGAGGAGCTGCGGATAAGCGAGGCGACTCTTAGAGAAATAAGATCTATGGTTCAGGCTAGGATGTGGTTAGAGATTCATAGAGTGGTCCCCGACGAGGCTGTGGAGCTGTTTTCTATCGCTGGTACCCCTAGCTATGTGAGGTCTAGGCTGGAAGAGGTCTCGTCAATAGGTTTGGATGGCCTAGTTCTCGGCGGACCCCTCGGCCCCACTCCGCGAAAAGCAATGATAATTCTAGACAGAATTGTTAAGGAGTTTAGTGGATCAACATCCGCGCAAGGTGTCTGAGACTCGTCTTAAAAACTCTCAATTCCTCTTCGCTAAGTATACGCTGGCCAAAGCGGACGGCTTCGTAAAGCTCCACCAAATCCATCGCCTCCTTACTGTTAATGGTCTGGAGAGTCTCCCTGACCGTAGAGGATGGCTTAACCTCCAACAATTTACGCTCGTCTAGTAGTTGAAGAAAAATATTGATACAGTTTTTAAGATATTCTTTTTGCCTCTCACTAGCCACTTCCATGCTAAGAGTCCTTTCGAGCCTCCAAAATGGGCCTTCAACAAATTCTTCCACCTCCGTTTTTGAGGCGGCGCTTAGGCTTTTCCTCAACTTTAATATCCCGAATGCCACGAGAATATTGAGCACCAGCCAGAATATAGGGCTATAAATTATGTCTAACTCCATTCTGTATCTCCTTCAACTATAGTCGCGTTGGTGATCTGGATTGGGATATAGGTCTCATCACTAACCACGGCTAATATGCTCCACGGAACTATTGTGTTTGTGCTTGAATGTACGGGTACCACTACGTCGTATAAGACGTAGACAGCCGATGGTTGCAGACTGATATAGTAGGGGCGCGGAGTTATGTGCCATGCCACAGTCTCGTGTGTGGGATAGACAAGTCTTCTACCCGTTTGATCTATAGTGGTTATGATTGGTGTTGAAGCGTAAATAATCTTATCTGATGGTGGCATATACTGCATTTCAACTCTGCTAGAGTCTATAGTGTAGTTTACCATCAATATTAGAGAGTCGGGGATAAGCTTCTCTTCCCTAAATGACACTAAGATCAATAACGGCTTCTCAACCCTCACGACTGTTCTGAACGGGTAGAGTATCCCGTCACGCCATGAGACTATGAGACTATAGTTCCCTGGAGGCAGGCTGAAAATCGCCTCGCCCTTAGCGTCTAGGTCTGCGATATTCCCGCCTAAGACGACGAAAACTAGCCCGGTGATTGGCGGCTTAGGGGTCTCGTTTCCTATCTGGTGTGTTACTCTGACCTTCACCGTGATTCCGCCCTCAACCTGAGAGGCCATGTTAGACACGTAGGCGATGGCGTTTGACGACGAGAGCGACAGTGGTGGTGAGTTAAAGAGGGGGAATAATAACGCTAGAATTGCTGCGAGCGACATGACCAGTAACTCATGGCGCCTAGGCAAGAGCTATAATCATTTACTAGGAGCGCGGAATATAAGCTATTTTTGAAAACCTGGCCCCGAGTTCCCTTGAGACAGAAATTGACATAAATCGCGCCTGACACGGCATGTAAAAGTTTAAAAAACCTAGCGTCGATTCACGATGCCTCCGATCCTTATGTAAATCTTGCGGGTGAGAAATGTCGTAGCAGTGGGTTTTCACGCCCTGTTATAATATCCTCAACGAGCATGGCAGTTGTCGGGCTTAGGGTGAGGCCGAGCCTGCAGAGACCCGTAGCCACCAGAACGCGGCCCTTATCGCCAACCCTACCGACTACCGGCAGCCCATCTGGTATGCAGGGCCTCGAGCCCACCCACTCATCGATTATTCGCAGTTCACCCTCAAGCCTGAGGGCGTCTTTCACTTTTCTCACCATCTGGATTATCTTCGATCGGTCTAGAGGTGCGTCTGGATTGTTGAGCTCGAAATAGCTTGTGAGCCGTAGATTTCCGTCTAATGTCTGGCCGACAACTATCTTCTCGTCAGCGTAGAAGAGTGGCCTAGCAAGTCGCGCTCTGACCGGCTCTGAGACGGCGAGATATCCTCGACCAGCGATGAGAGGTATCTTAGCCCCGAGGCTCTTAAGCAGGTTTCTGGTCCAAGCCCCCGCTGCCAAAACTACATGCCCCGCCCCCAGTCCTCCGCTCTCCACCTCGACCCTCACACCGCCTCCCTCCTCTCTAACTCCTCTGGCCTTTTCCCACACTATCTTTACACCGAGCCGCTGGAGGGTTGAGATGAAGGAGTTAAGTGTCTTGGAGGGATTTACCCATGCGTCGTCTAGGTAGTAGAGCCCACCTGCGACACCCTCCCTCAGGAGGGGCTCCAGCTCCCTGCACTTCTCGGCGTCGAGGACTTGGACCCGGTATCCCAGCCTAGCCGCTTCCTCTGAGACAACGCGGGATTCGAGGCTGAACAGCTCATCAGAGAAATAGACTTCGATAGAGCCGCGCTCCAACAACTCGGCGTCAAGCCCCTCACCCCTGATTATCCCGAGCCACTGCTTCTTGCTCTCGCGGACTAGACCGGCCAGCAGAGCGGCACGCTCGGTTAGCTGCTCCTTTTTGAGGGAGCGCGCATACCTCCAAAGCCATCCACCAGGGAGGGATTCCCGCAAAGCTATCCATGGATTTGACGATATGTAGGACCCCCGTCTCAGGGCCAGCCTAACCACGCGCCAGAAACCCATTATCTCCGGCACAGTGGTCGTCGAGCCCTGGTGTATCAGCCCCGCATTCCCCCAAGAGGCGCCCTTACGCGGATCCTCACCACCAACTACCACCACCCTCAAACCACTCTTATGCAACCGGTATGCTGTATGCAGGCCGACAAAGCCACCACCAACAACTATGACATCTGCATCCAATTCAAGAGCATCTAGTCGCTACACGCCTAAATACGCGTTGCTCTCGGCGCCGTATCCATTGGAAAGACTTTTTATCGGCTACGAGCAAGGCTAACCGGCATGGCGGCTGAAGAGTTTCTCAAGGCGCTCCACCACACACATGAGCTAGAGATCACCACGGTAGGCAGAAGGAGCGGGAGGCGAATCAGCCTGCCTGTCTGGTTCGTCAGCGAGGATAGAAAGATCTACCTCCTGCCTGTCAGGGGCTCAGATACGAGCTGGTATAGGAACCTCTTGGCAAACCCGTCTATGGAGCTGGCGGTAGGTGGTAAACGGCTTAGAGTGGTGGCGAGACCGTCGAGTGATAGGAAAAGCGTGGAGAAGGTGGTTGAGCTATTCAAGAGGAAATATGGCGAATCCTCGATTAAGAGGTATTACTCTAAGCTTGACGTTTGTGTCGAGATAGAGGTCTGAGCAATTGCGAAGCGTGGAGAGGCTGGGATTATTCCCGGCAGCGTGGGTGTTAGGTAGAATGGTGATGTCAGAGCGGGTATCCTCATCACAGCTCAGAAATACCCGCTATCATCACCCACAGTATATCCTAAAAATTTGAGAGATAAATGTTGGTGTCTCCTGGCCTGTTGGGCTGTTTAGAAGTCTTCCTTAATTATCGTCTTCCTGTTGTTTGCCTTGCAGCGCTCTACAGCCTTTTGGATCGCCTGCCTGACGACTGCGTCGAGCCCCTGGAGCGCGTCACTGCTCAGTCTAATACCCTCAGGCAGCAGCTCCCTAACCTTTGATTCTACAACGACAAACTCCCGTGGCATGGTTTCGGTAAAAACTGCTAAAGGATGCTTTTTAGGTTTATCTGGCGCTATTAGCCGCCATGCAGAGGGTAATACCGGTGTCGTTTCCTATTTATATGGCGGTCGGCGTCTTGGGGTGGAGGTTTATAAGGGTTGAGCCGGGGGCAGCCCGGCTTAGAACGGGCTGGAATAGCCCCGGGGCCTCGGTGTGTATAGGTATTACCCTCTTGGGGCGGGCCATCCGGATTATGTGTTCCAGCTCTTCTCTGCAGGCGTGGCCTGAGGCGTGGACCTGTGCACTCTTCATGCCCAGTATCGAGAGCCAGTTATCTATCCGCTCCCTGTCTATTTCCTGCTCCTCATTGTGCGGCTCGCTCGTCGAGTAGATGAATAGCGAGTCTTCGACGGGCCTCATCAATAGTAGGTCTAAGACGTCGTCGGGTGAGTTAAGGACCACTGTATACTTGTTCTGATAGGCCGCGACGTCTAGGTCTGTTAACAGCGGCAAACCCTTGTCCAAGAGCCTCTCCAAGTATTCTCTCTCCCAGCCGTGGTAGTCCTGCCTGTCCAACAAACCGCTCCCCTTCCTCTCCACCAGCACCTCCACCTTTCCCTTGCCCGGGAGGAGGTCCTCAGGCATGACCCCGAGATTTCTAAAGGTGTTGAGCATCATGGCCATCCTAGGTGAGACGAGAGCTGTTCTCCCCGCCGCCTCGGAGGCAGAGACGATCGATCGGAAGCGGTCGTAGTCTAGGAGACCTGTGAGCACCGCTACCAGCCCTCTCCTCTCCACAATCTTATTTATGAGACTCTTCTCCACATCTGCCTCTGTCGTCTGATCCTCCTCACTTATCCGTGTGCCCTCCAACATCACTACGTCAACACCTTGCGAGGCGATTGTCTCTGCAAACTCCTCTGTAAACACACTCTTAGGCCCGTGAAGCCTTAAATCACCCGAATACGCCACACTCCCCTCCGGCGAGTGCACTATAAGGCCGTAGGAGCCTGGAACCGAGTGGTCCACATGTATCGGAACCACCTCGAAAGAGCCGATCCGAACCTTGCTGCCCGTCCTGAAGAGGTGGACCAGCCTATCGCCATCAACAAATATTTTGTCTTCTATCGTCTTCGCGGGCTTAGTCAGCTCCCTCGTCCTAGCTATCTCGTAGCTCCCCACACCGAGATAGACGGGGATGTCCTTTCGCAGTAGTGAGACGTGGCCGATGTGGTCTGTGTGTGGGTGGCTGACCACTATGCCCTGCACGTTTAGTTCGGGAGCCTTGTGAAGGACCTCGCTTGTGAGGCCGGTGGGGTCGAAGAGCTCTCTGTCGTAGAGGTTTCTGATAAGTGGGATGGAGCCGGATGCGATTAGTGTGGCCAGTAGCGAGAACTTTTTGGGCCTCAGAAAGAATCCGAAATAGCGCCTCCTATACGCATAGCTTATACCGAAGTCGATGAACAAGCCTTCACCCCGGGCCTCGATATAGAATTTGTTACCGCCAACCTCGCCCACACCCCCAAACCCCCACACCCTCATACCCTCGGAATAGCTGGATTAGCTGATTTAAAGCTACAGCCCCGAAAATCGTCTATGGTTTGGAGCTTTGTAGCTGAACAAATCTTTTAAGCCTCTCAGGACAGGTTCAGGTAGGAGAAATGCTTGAGACGCTTTGGATCTGGCGTGACGAGCGTGTCGTAAAGAGGCTCTCATGGTATCTCGCGGTCTCGACCAACAGGATGCCTGCAAAGTATCTGATATGCCGGAGGATACCGGTTGATGTGGATTTCAGCGCCGGCGAGGAGGAGCTCTGGAATGCACATATGGAGGCGGCAAAGAAGTTCGAGCAGGTCCACAAGAGTATAAGGAGAGGCGAGCTAACCCTCGGAGAGCTCGAGAGACCGGGCAGGAGTCTCATGGACCTGAAGGTTGAGCTGGTGAAGAGGATGCTGAGGCACTGCAACTTCTGCAGGTGGGGATGCAGGGTCGATAGGAGTGAAGGCTCGAAGAGGGGCGCCTGCATGCTAGACCATGTCTCTCGTGTGAGCTCATACTTCCACCACCTCGGCGAGGAGCTTCCGATACGGGGAGTTAGGGGCTCGGGGACGATATTCTTCACCTCCTGCAATATGCGGTGCGGCTTCTGCCAGAACGGTGACATAAGCAAGGATAAGGATAATGGGCTGATAGTTGACCCGAGCCAGCTCGCGATGATGATGTGGGAGTTGAGGGTGGAGGGGTGTCACAACATAAACTTGGTCGGCGGCGAGCCGACAATCCACCTACACACAATAGTCGAGGCCATATCCCTCCTAGGCAGCGTCCAGCCCTCGCGTGATAAGCTAACCTATCTCTGGATGATGAAGCCTGACGCGCTCAGATGGCGGAGGCTCGAGCCATCCCAGTACCTCTATGACGGAGAGCTAAACACACCCATTCTCTGGAACTCGAACATGTACATGAGCGGCGAGACCCTCATGATATTGAGGGAGCTAGTAGATATCTGGCTCCCGGACTTCAAGTTTGGGAGTAACGCCTGCTCCATAAAGCTTGCAAGGACTCCATGGTACTGGGAGACCGTCTCAGCCAACCACAAGACAATCTACGACTGGGGTGAGGACATATTGATTAGGCATCTGGTCATGCCCAACCACGTCGAGTGCTGCACCAAGAAGGTGCTCTCGTGGATAGCGGAGAACATGCCTGAAACCCCGGTCAACGTTATGGACCAGTACCACCCCGATTGTTTCGCAGACCCTCTAAGCCCCGAATTCGATCCACGGTACAGCGAGATCGCCCGGAGGCCGACGAGGGAGGAGATACTTGAGGCCTACAGATACGCGAGGAGGCTGGGACTCGCCTTCGAGTCCATAAGCCTCGAGAAAAGTGTATTTGGGCTGCGTCCTTAGCGCAGCCTCAGCTTCCTGCTAAACAGTAGTCTGGCTATTCTTGCGAGTACCTTGGAGGAGCTGTTCAGCCTCGCCGAGGACATTTTGGGTGCCTTAACCACCCTGACCCTCCACCCCTCCCTCTCCACCTCCTTCATGAACTCGCGGCGGATCTTGTCTTGGTCGTAGCCGAAGACCACAACGTCTGGGCGGAACCGCTCAATAACCTTCCTGAAGCTGAAGGGCTTATAGCCTAGGTGCGCTTCGTCGACGAATTTCAGGCTCCTGACCAGCGTCAGCCTCTCCTTCGCGCTGAAGATCGGCGGCCTCTTCTTCCTCCTCCTCACCGTCTCGTCCCTAGCGATTATCACGACTAGGCGTCCATTCTTACCCTTCAGCCTGCTCGCGTATTGGAGTAAGTATATATGTCCGGGGTGTAGGATGTCGAAGACGCCTGTGGTGAGTATTGTCCTAGACTTTCTCACCACGTGAACTCGACCTTCCCCAGCGCTCTGAGACAGTCTAGTAACCCCTCAGCGTATGATACAGCTATGAGAGAGTCGTCGGTCATTTCCGAGTTGAGGAAGAATTTCGCGTCCTCGATATATGACTTGGCGAGTTCTAGGACCTTTCGCGTCTCTGCGTCGCCGCTGAGTATCTGGAGCCGGGTTAGGGCGCTGCTGGCCTTGGCCACGTATCTCTCGGCCCTAGCCCTGCGCTGGCTCCCCGGCTTATGGAGTCTGAGAATCTCTTCATCCACGTGCATCAATTTTTTGATAGCATCCCTCTCATAGGAGCGCAGCTCGGCCGGAATAATAACCATGTGTGGTGGAGGTGGGAGGTGTAGGTTTGAGACGTCGGAGGCCTTACACGCAACCTTGACCTCGTCTCTATAGCCCAGCCTCGCCAGGACTATGACCATGCTATCAGGGCCGAGCCTGCCCCCCACCTCGACCCCCACGTCGAGCAACATCCTCACAGCCTCTGACGCGCTGAGCCCTCCCCCGGCCACGTCGAGGAGGACTAACGTGTGGAGCCCGGCCTCGATATTCTCTTCTATGCTCCTGTAGATGGTTTTTAGGCTCTCTACGCTAGCGTCTCTGGGAACTGTTACTATGCGGCCAAACTTGTAGGAGGAGAGGCTGGAGGAGCCGATGGCGGCCGAGACGGAGGACACGCCGTAGACTACTTCGCAGCCCACACCCCTACCTACAGCCTCCATCAAGATCGCGGTGTGGGTTGTGGCGATAAGTGGGTCTCCGGGGACGGCCACCGTGACGTTAATGGTCGCAGCCTTCTCCACCAGTTCGGCAACCCTCTCTTCGAGGTCTGACCTCTCAGCCAGCCTCAGCTTCTCACCCAGCCTAGACCTCAGAAACTCCACCAGCTCGCTGGGCAGGGGACTGGTGTAGGTGTCCAGATAGACTATGTCCGACTCCTCAAGCGCCTTAATGGCCTTTAACGTCACGTACTCAGGAGGGCCGAGCCCGAGCCCTACTAGCCTCAGCACCACGAATGCACCTTATCCGCGAGGTGATAAACGCATCTTCTGAAGACCGGGCGAAGGACTTATAGCGGTGCATGGAAAGTCTTCCCCCGGAAGGTCGGATAGGCTGGGGGTTGAAGGCAGTAGTGCTTGCTGCGGGTGAGGGTAGAAGGCTCGACCCGCTAACTAGGAATAGGCCTAAGCCCCTCCTACCTGTCGCAGGGATCCCCCTAATTCTCAGAACAGTCAGGGCGCTTCAAAGCGCCGGCGTGAGCGAGGCCTGCATAGTTACCAGCCCGACAGGCGACCATATCATTGACTCCCTAAAAGGGGTGGAGAGGCCGCGTCTGAGGCGTGGAGTACAGGAGAAGCCGCTGGGCACTGCGCACGCGCTCCTCGCCGCCAAGGATTTCATTGAGGGGGAGGCGAGGTTTCTCCTAGTTTACGGGGACCTCTTCTTCGAGGCCGGGATGCTTAGGGGATTGGTGGAGCATGTTGAGAAGGGGTTTGACGGGGGAGTCTTAGCTATTCAACAGGAGGAGGCGAAGAGGTTCGGCGTGCTTCACGAGGAGGACGGGTTGTTGAGGGGCATAGTTGAGAAGCCTGAAAACGTATCCGGCCCAGCCCTGATAAACTCTGGAATCTACGTACTCCCCGGCGAGATAGTCGAGGCCGCTGAAGAGATTAAACCATCACCTAGGGGCGAGTACGAGCTCACAGACGCAATAACCCAGCTTGTGAAGATGGGAAGACGGATTGCCGTCTACAGGCATCCCCGTGGATACTGGCTTGACGTGGGGACGCCTGCAAGCTACCTCGAGGCAAATCTGCTGGCGCTCCAAGAGCTGAGCCCACAGGCCGCCTCAAAGACCCTGCAGGGCTCATACATTGGTGAAGGGGTTAGGTTGGGTGGCCGCGTCAAGGTGAGGTCCTCCGTTCTAATGGAAGGCGTAGAGGTGGGCGAGAATGTGGCTCTGGATTCCGTAGTATTGCTTGAGAGGGCGGTCATCGAGGATGATTCTCGACTCTCCTACGCTATCGTGGGTGAGGGTGGCAGGGCTGGTGTGGGATGCCGCCTAAAGGGCCTCCGCGAAAAGCCGGTAATCGTCTCTCCAGGCGCCACCATTCCATCCTACCTCACTGCGGAGCCCGGAGACGTGCTTTAGCCTCGCTCCTCAATAAGGAGCGCGCAAGCAGCCTAGCAACCCTTATGGGCTCTGGGACCCTCCCGCTAACAGTCATCCTATTCAAGACCACCTCTGCAGACCTCCGAGAGATACCGATCCTCCTCACGTGGACTGAGTAGCCTGTCTTGAGGACATACTCCTCTCTCGCTCCATTGGACTCGTAGACTCTGAGCCTCTCTTCCCAGTCGCCCGGAAACCTAGACTTTATGACCTCGGAGAGTCCCTCGGAGGGGTTGTATGTCACGCAGAGGAGCGGGACACCCGTCTCAGACGCAACCCTGCCGAGGTCGACTATGTTGAAGAGGCTTATGATACAGCCTCCAAGCATGAGAAGGTTGATATCGCTTCTATCAAGCATTCTGTACATCTCGATTATGCTGTCCGTAGCATCCATCCCTCCCACAGTACACCTGCCCACAGCAAACCCGTCGAGGAGGAAGTCTGCCCGCATCACAACCCCTGCGAGAAAGGATTTGTCGCCTAAAACCGGCCTAAAGCTCTCAGCCACCCCGAAGACTCTGAATCCGGGCTTAAAGGCGGAGAATCCCCTGAGGCTCAAGCCAGCGACAAGACCACCTCCATCCAAGCCCTCGCAACATTCTCGGGATTATACCCTCCACCCCCCATCGCTACAATCCGGCCGCCACACCTCTCAGCCGCCAGCTTCCTCAGAGCCGTCGCAGCATACCTATGAGATGCCGGAGAGTACTCTAGCCGCGTTAAAGGATCGTTCGCGATCCCGTCGGCCCCACACTGCAGGAGAATAAAGTCGAAATAATGCTTCTCAAGAAAGGCTAAGCCCTCGTCGAATGCATTCTTAAAATCGGTGTCGTCCGCACCAGGTGGCAGAGGAATGTTGAGTTTCTTCCCCTTCCCTGCGCCGCGCCCATCCTCATACCTGAATCCAGTCCCCGGGTAGAGCGTCCTGCCATCCTGATGTATGTCGAAGAAGATGACCCGCGGATCTTCCTCAAACTCATAGTACACTCCGTCGCCGTGGTGGGCGTCTATGTCAACGTAGGCCACGGCCCTAAGCTTCTCCCTCTCTAACAGATATTTGATGGCTACGGCGGCGTCGTTGAAGACGCAGAAGCCTCCGGCCTTGCTGCTCATGGCGTGGTGGAGCCCACCCATAGGGTTGAAACCCCTGCAATCCTCCCTTAATACGTGCTTCACGAGACCGAGGGTTGTGCCGACAACGTATGATGCCGCCTCGAAGACGCCGGGGAAGGCTGGGGTGTCTCCGTAGTCAAGGTACCCGTAGCCCTGCCACGACGCGTACTGAACAAACTTTATATAATCCTCATCATGGAAGAGCCTGAGCTCCTCTAGGCTAGCCATTACTGGCTTGAAGACGCTATATTTTACCCCCGACTCGTCCAAGGCCCTGTAGAAGGATTCAAGCCTCATCCGGTTCATCGGATGCGCCCCACTGAAGCTGTATCTCAGCAACTCCTCTCCCCGAGCAATATACAACATCCCAAGACAAGCCCTGCGCATAGGGGATAAAAACATGTCCCCCCAAACCACGTCAGTAATATAAGCCTCTGAGAGGTATGGATAGTGTGTGGTGTTAAAATGGAGTATAAGCGCCTCGGTAAGACTGGTGAGAAGATAGCCGCAATAGGCCTCGGGACTTGGAAGCTTGGAGGCTCAATGTCGCCGGACTACTCGCATGACCTTGAGGCTGTCGAGGTCATCAGACAAGCGGTGGAGCTGGGCATGAACCACATAGATACCGCCGAGATGTATGGGGCGGGACACTCTGAAGAACTAGTAGGAAGGGCGATCAAGGTCTTTCCGCGCGACGAGGTCTTCATAGCCACGAAGGTCTGGTACACAAATCTACGCTACGACGACGTGCTACGGGCGTGTGAGAGAAGCCTAAAGAGGCTTGGCGTGAAGTATGTGGACCTCTACATGATCCACTGGCCAAACGAGAGAATACCCCTCTCAGAGACGATGAAGGCGATGGAGAAGCTCTACAAGGACGGGAAGATCAGATATATAGGTGTAAGCAACTTCTCCACACGCCTCGTCGAGGAGGCGCAGAGTAACCTCTCAATCACAGAGATCGTTGCGAACCAGGTTGAATACGGTCTCCACGACAGGTCGATAGAGAACGACCTCCTACCCTACTGTGAAAGGAATGGAATAACGGTGACGGCCTACAGCCCCCTGGGGCAAGGCAGAATAGTTATGGAGCTCAAGGCCAAGACCAAGAGGACCGAGATACTGCAGGAGCTCGCGGAGCGATATGGGAAGACACCCATCCAAATCTCCCTCAACTGGGTCATCTGGAGAGAGAATGTCATAACAATTCCGAAAGCCTCTAAGAGGGAGCATTTAGAGGAGAATGCGGGGGCCTGCGGCTGGCGCCTCTCGCCTGAAGACTATGAACTACTGTCGAATGTGTGGAGGTAGTATAACACTCTTTCGCAGGGATTTCTAGGAATATTGGAGGTTTTCTGCAGAATCTTAATTAGTGGGGCTCCCCTGTCTTATAGTCTGGCATGAAACTTGATAAGAGGGATGTCAAGATTTTAAGTATTCTCCAAGAGGATGGCAGGGCGTCTTACTCCAGCATTGCAAAGCAGCTGAATATAAGTGAGGCGGCAGTATACGCCCGCGTCAACAAGCTCGTGAAAGAGGGGGTAATCAAGGGGTTTACCGCAATACTTGACGAGTCTAAGCTCAACCTCGGAATAGGAGCCTTCATAGGCCTAAGGGCGACGCCCTCAAAGTACGCCGAGGTCCTGAGCCAGCTCGCCAGCTTCCCCGAGGTAACCGAGATACACGACGTCACGGGAGACTACTACGCCATACTTAAGGTCAAGACACGGAACAAGGAAGAGCTCGCAGTCCTGTTGGACAAGATCGGCAGGCTCGACGGCGTCGTATCCACCGACACAAAGCTGATACTTAGAACCATTAAGGAGACCACCAAGCTACCGCTTTCGAGGCTCGAGGAGACCGCCTGGCCTCCGAGACAAGCCCGTGTCAGGGCGAAACAATAGCTGTGGGAGGCGGCTCACAGATATATATCAACGCCGAGTAGAATCTCTAGGATAAGGATGGTCAGGGAATTCACCTATCGTGGCTACACGTTACAGCAGCTACTCGAAACACCGACAGACCAGCTTATCAACCTCCTCCCAAGCCGTCAGAGAAGAAGCCTCAAACGCGGCCTCACAGAGGCCCAGAGAAAACTCCTAATAAAAATAAGAAAATACAAGCAAAACAACATTAACAAGCCTATTAGAACACATGCAAGAGACATGATCATACTCCCAGAGATGGTCGGCCTCACAATCTGGGTACACAACGGTAAAGAATTCACACCTGTCGAGATTCAGCCCGAGATGATAGGCCACAGGCTGGGCGAGTTCGCGATCACAAACAAGAGGGTACAGCACGGCAGACCCGGCGTAGGTGCAACAAAATCTAGCATGTACGT
>CAKZUF010000046.1 GCA_937921685.1 uncultured archaeon | reverse complement strand
CGGCGAAAGTTAGTACATTAAAGGGTTGATAATAGGCCAGGGAACAAGGGCTAAGCATGACTAGTTGCCACCTGATCTTATAGTTTGGTTAGTATACTGTGGATAGTCCGGATAATGCTTTAAATACCCAAGCCTCTGGCTACAGGGGTTGTAGGAAGGGAAAGCCTATCTATATTCTTTAAATACCATACTTATCCGGATAATATTAGTTGAGGGTATTAATAGCATGTCCCTTCAGCGAGAGTCTTCTCGACGTGCTGCGCGGGGCGGGTGTTGAGGTTGACTACAGGCCCAAGATCTCGCAGGGCGAGCTCGACGAGCTGTACACAGGGTATGACGGCCTAGTTGTTAGGGGGAATCTCAGGGTTAGGCCGGTTAAAGGGAGGGGGCGGCTTAAAGTCATCGTCAGGGCTGGCGCTGGTGTCGATAACATAGCCGTGGAGGAGTTCGCAGGGCTGGGCGTCAAGGTCTTCAACACTCCGGACGCGGTTGCCGAGTCTGTCGGAGAGCTGGTCATAGGCCTCATGATAAGCCTCTCCCGTGGGATAGTAAGGGCTGCAGCAGCGCTTTCTAGGGGCGAGTGGCTGAAGCAGGGTCTCATGGGCCAGGAGCTCGCCGGCAAGACCCTCGGCATCATAGGACTGGGCAGGATAGGGCGCGTAGTTGCTAGGATAGCCCACGCAATAGGAATGAAGATATTAGTCTACGACGTGGTAAAGTTTGAGGCAGAGCTACTCGCACAGTACAAAGCTGAGCAAGTAGGTCTTGAGAAGCTGTTGTCAGAGTCAGACTATATCACAATACACACGCCACTCACGGAGGGGACGAGAAGTATGATAGGTGAGAGGGAGCTCAGAATGATGAAGAAGACAGCATATCTAATCAACACAGCCAGAGGGCAAATCATTGACCAGGAGGCCCTGAAGCGCGCCCTGAAAGAGGGGTGGATTGCGGGAGCCGCCCTAGACGTCTTCGCCGAGGAGCCGCCGCGAGACTTGGAGCTGCTGAGCATCCCAAACCTAATCCCCACACCACACATAGGAGCCCAGACCAAGGAGGCGCAGGAGAAGGCCGCGCTCGAGGCCGTGCACATACTGCTGAGGGAGCTTAAGGGAGTGCGGGCCGGGCCATAGGCTCCTTTCTCGCCGGCTCTTGACGGGATGTAGCGGATACTCGGCTATTGGCTTAAATATGATACGCGGTCCAGTAGAAGTGTGCCAGGTGCCAGTAGAGTCTCCCTCATCGGGGCTTTAGGAGTGGTGCTACTAGCTGTTGCGATGGCTCTACCCGCTGCCTATGCGCAGGCCTACAACATCACGGTCGAGGATGCTAGGATAAAGGTTAGGCTCACATATCCTTCCGAAGTCGAGATAGGCTCCTGCTTCAACGTCCAGATCGAGGTCACAGCCCTCTCAGCACTAGACAACCTCAACCTCACCCTCAAGATAATCTACTTCTACGACAGCCAGAGCCAAACCCTCTACAACCAAGTACTGATAAACAATGTGGACGTGGCTGGGCCCAGTGTCGTATTATTCAAGAACATAGGCCTCTGCATACCTACACCAGCTGCTGTAGACCCTTGGCTCGAGGCGAGGATAATCCTCAACTACCTCACAGACAGCACACCTATTGAGGTAACGAACACATTCTACATGAGCACCGTGAGGCAGATATCCTATGAGCGGCTATCCGCTAGGCTTGCAGACGCGAACCAAGAGATCTCGAGGCTGAGGTCCGAGGTGGCGGCACTGAGGGCAAAGCTCGAGGAGGCTGCTGCGAGGGAGGAGGCTCTGAGGGCGAAGATCGAGGAGCTGGCCCGGATTAAGGAGGACTTGGAGAAGAGGCTTGCAGAGCTTCAGACCCTTAAGAGCGAGTTGGAGAAACAGCTATCAGACCTATCAACCAGATATAACCAGCTGCTGGTAGACAACGCAGCGCTACAGGAGAGGTACAAGACCCTAATGGAAAACTACGCCGTCCTCCAGAAAAGCTATGAGGAGTTGAGGAGAGACTATGACATGGTCTCAAGAGACCTATCAACTACGAGAAGCCTCTACAACGAGTTGCAGTCTAGGCACGAGTCCCTGAGAGCCTCCTACGAGGACTCCGTCAAGACTTTGGGCCAGTTGGAAGGGTCTTTGAGGGAGCTTGAGAGGCAGCGCGAGGTTCTCGAGGCGATGCTGGCCCAAGCTACGGGGGAGAGTGGCTTCTTCAAGAACGTAGCAGTAGGACAGGGTGTCGGGCTAGTGGCCCTAGGTGGCGGTGTTGCTGCGTGGTTGTTTATGAGGAGAAGGAGTAAGGCCGCTGGGGCGGTAGGCCAACCCGCCCCCACTCCCTCCCCACCCACTCCACCGCCCGCAAACCCACTCAACAACCATCCGCCCGCAACAACACCCAACCCAGAACAGCCAAGCTCCGCGGAGCGCGCGGCCAAGGAGACAAGCCAGATAGAAGAGGTGCCGGAGAGCGAAGTGGTCCAGAAGGTAATCTCCGGCAGAAGAGTCACCATCCCCTCCCGCCTAGCCGAGAGGCTCGGCATAGGGATAGGAGACAGCATAAAGATAGGGTTGCTTGGCGACAGGCTGATTCTCGTCCCGATAAGAACTAATGGAGTAGCTTATCAGCAGCCTCCTGAGCCTGCCTCACAACATCGACACTCCTCAGAAACTCGCGCCGCTCAGAATCATCAAGATCGAGCTCGATTATTCGCTTAACACCGCTGAGCCCCAGAACAGCCGGCACCACGCTACATACACCATTCACGCCATACTCGCCCCTCAGGTAGACGCTGGAGGGAATGACGGCGTTTGTATCTTTTAGTATAGCCTCGGCCATAAGCGCCACGCCCGCCCCCGGCGCATGGCTTGCCGACCATCCCTTAAGGGATATAATCTCGGCGCCAGCCCTCCTAGTCCTCTCAACCAGCTCTCCGATCTTCTCCTGCGGAAGTAGCGATGTCAGCGGCTTACCGAGTACATGGGTCAGGCGCGGTAGGAGGACCATACTGTCGCCATGCTCGCCGATTATAGGGCCGATGATAGACGAGCGCGAGACCCCCAGCTCCTTAGCAACCAAGTATCTGAACCTGCCAAAGTCCAGCAGGCCGCTAAACCCTACAACCCTCTCCCTCTCAAACCCTGTCTTCCTCAAGGCGACGTAAGTCATTACGTCGAGGGGGTTTGTTACGACTATAACCTTGGAGTTTGGCGCATACTCCCTAACCCTCTCCGAGACGTCCGAGACTATCGCGGTGTTCTTCTGGAGGAGGTCCATCCTGGTCATGTCGGCCTTCCGAATAACACCAGCCGTAATCACCGTCAAATCCGCCCCCGAGATATCCCTATAGTCATTTGACCCGGTTATCTCCACGTCTATCCCAAGTATCGAGGCCATGTGCGAGAGGTCCAGCGCCTCACCCTGCGGCAGCCCCTGCACAATATCTACCAGGACAAGATCTCCCAGATCCTTCAAAGCAATCTGTATCGCCGCCGAGACTCCAACCCTTCCACACCCGATAACAGCTATCAGAGGCACAAATTACCATTGGAGACAGTTCTAAAAAAGGTATTCTATGAGGCTCGCCCCCTCTATATCTTGGATGACTGTGACAGCTATTTCGAAGGGCGTGTATATGGTGGATACCGGCGGCCTCGGATTCAGGAACACGGTTGCAGCATATATAGTGAGGGGGGAGAGGTATGCGGCGGTCGTGGACACGGGCTATGGCTCGTCCTCCAGACGTGTAGCCCAGGCAATAGCGAAAGCCAACGCCGCGGATAAGCTCAGGTACATAATCCCTACACACGCCCACCTAGACCACTGCGGTGCGTCAGGTGACCTAGCAAACGTCTACAGGGGGGCCGAGGTCTTTGCCCATGAGCGTGCGCTCCCCCATCTCATCAACCCTGCGAGGCTGCTGGAGAGTGTGAAGGCGATTTACCCCGCCCACGCATTAGCAGCTATGGGCGGTATGAGTCCCGTCGACGAAAATAGGGCACAAGTCATGGATGATGGCGAGGAGATAGACCTAGGCGGGCTTACTCTCCGCTCAATCTACACGCCAGGCCACGCCCCACACCACCTATCCATCCAGATCGTGGAGCTGGGCTACATAGTGACCGGGGACGCCGTCCCATCGAAATACTCGTTTAGCGAATACTACATCCCCAACATAGTCCCGCCGAAATACGACCTAGAACAAGCGCTCCAGAGCCTCAGGAAGCTCTTCGACCTTAACCCCCGTCTCCTCCTCACACCCCATTTCGGGCCAATCCTGCCATCTGAGAGTCTGCACGAGAAATACGTGTCTGTGATTATGGGGGCGGTGGAGGCTGCGAGGGAGCTGATAGGGAGGGGTGAGGGGTTGGAGGCGTTGAGGTCGAGGCTAGCCGCCACAATTACGGGGAGAACAGATTTGTCGGGTCTTCACCCCTCCATACAGGTTGGAGTTATATTCGCGGCTCTTTCACTCTACCAGACCTATAAGTCATCCACGTAGCGGAAGCTGACGCCTCCCGCACCTATCTCCGCGACCGCGGGCCTGATTCCGTAGAACCTGCAGGAGAAAACCGTGTAGAGCTTCCCTCCAAAGAGGGCCTCATAGCCGGCGGGAACAGGCTCGTGGGCCCTAAACAGCCTCTCACACCCGCTCGCCTCCAAGAACCTCTCAAGCGCCCTACGCCCAAAAATCCTCGCGCCACCTCCGCGCGGACTTGGCCCAAACCCGTCAACCCCCTCTCTCGGATCGTTCCAAAGAGCTTGGAACACCACCTCATCCTCCAAATCCTCACCCTGCTTCCCCCGCGAAGCGACATCCCGTATAGAGTCCGCGCCCTCCGGAACACCTCCATGCACCAGTATTGTGGACCGGTTGAAAACGCCGCCGATGGGTAGGGTGGAGTAGAGATTGGCGAAGAGCCCGTAGGCGCCGGGGCCAAGCCTCCTCGATACCACCTCATAGAAACCGTAGTACATGTTCATCTCCCTGGTCTCATGGTTCCCCCTCAGGAGATAGATTCTCTTGGGCTCGTCCAGCTTAGCCTCGAGCAGTCTGACAATGTTCTCCAACTGGTAAGGGCCTCGGTCCACATAGTCGCCGAGAAATATTATGACGCCGCCGCCAATCCTCTCTAAGACGCGCTCAGTCGTCTCGAGGTCGCCGTGAGTATCGCCAACAACAACAGCACTACTAGCCTCAATCTCAAGGACAGCACTCTCGGCCGAGAGGAGCGGAATAGCCTCCTCCACAGCCCTCCGCACACGGCCCAGGCCCAGCGACAAGACCCAAACAACACCGCGTCCCCAGTATTTCTAAATAGCCCCACAGAAAATCTTGTGCCGGCAACGTATTTATCTCCTCGCATCCACCCTCAGGATGTAGGAGAGATTGAAGGGTTGTCTAAGCGGAGTGAAGTAGATGCTCTGCTGACCAGGTCTAGGCAGTTCCTCGAAACCGCAGAGCACCAGTATGAGAGAGGCTTCTACGACCTAGCAGCCTTCAGCCTAGAGCAGGCCCTACAGCTCTATCTAAAGGCGAAGCTATTGGAATATGGTGTAGACTATCCTCGAACACACAGTGTCAGGAGACTGCTAGAGCTGCTCAGTGAAGTACTGCCGAGTGAGGCCTGGCGAAACAATGTAAATGCTTTGACCGAGGAGTATCTCCTCGAGCTCGGCATGCTCGAAGACGCCTACATCACCTCCCGATACGTTTTGAGGGAGTTTAGGAGAGAGGAGGTCGAGAGGCTGATGACGGCGGTCAAGAGGGTGATGGAGCGTGTCAGATAAAGCGTTGCTGGATGAGGCTATGAGGCGAAGAGCAGTATTCAACAACTTAGAGCACTACCTCGCGAGGATTAAGCAGGTGGTTAAGGAGCTGGATGAGGACGGAGAGGTCTACCTCTTCGGCTCGGTTACGGAGGGAGAGCATACGCTGTCAAGCGATATCGACGTCTTAATAGTCACTGAGAAGGATCCCTTCCAGATGCGTGTAGAACTTTGGCGAGCCGGAATCACCGAGCCATTTGAGCTCCACATATACACTCCGCAGCAGGCGGAACAGTTGAAAAGGAGAACTAGGCTGAGAAAGGTGTAAGTGGCTTGCCGAGGTGTCGAGAAGTTCTGCTGGATGAATAAAATAAATATCCTTCAGGCCCGTGTTACTGTCCATGAGGCCTAGGAGTCTCGAGCTCGAGGAGCTCCTAAACATACTCGTGGAGGAGCATGGACAGGTTAGGTCCCTGCTCAACAGGCTTAACGCCCTCCTACAGGAGGAAAAGTACGCTGAGGCGGCGGAAGAGCTCAACAACTTCAAACCATACCTAGACCAGCACATCATAGACGAGGAAGCGACAGTGCTCAAGACGCTCTTGGACGCTTATGGGAGGGAGGGCGCCGAGCACGCGATAAAAGTCTTCCAAGAACACAGAGAGATACATCAGCTAATCTCAGAGATGAGGTCTATTGCCCTGCAGTCACCCGAGAGGCTGGCTGAGAAGAGGGATAGGCTCAGAACGGTCTTGGAGAGGCATTTTAGGGCTGAGGAGGAAGAGATTTTCCCATGGACGCTAGATACTGTGAGGAAGATGCGGAAAGGCCCGGATAAGACTAGGACTCCCTGAAGACGGCTTCCCTAGGACGAGGCCACCTCAGACCCAGACGGCGAAATCACATAAGTCAGCCATGTTTCCTTGGCAGAGCGTCTCAACGCATGAGACGTTCGTCAACCCGAACGCCTCTTCAAACAGGCCGGAGAGGAATCCTCTGAAGAAGTGGCTCCTGTTAACACTCACGCCGGGCCGCCGCTTTGAGCACTCGAAAAGCTCCTTAACACCGACCCGCCAAATCATCTTGCTAGGATCGGTCTGATAGTTCTCCAACACGCACCAGCCGGCAGCCTGAACCTCAACCAAGGACAACCTAACCAGCTCGTCACCCGTCAGCGACGTCTCAGCCCTGAGGTTTCTCGTAAAAGCCGCACCGTATTTATTCCCCATATCGTATAATAGCGCGTTAGCAGCATCGCCTAGCTTCTCCCTCAGATGCTCAATCATGTCGCAGAAGTAGTCGACCGTGAATACGATAGCCCTCTTATCCCCCATCAGGAGAGGGAACATGTGGCTATTGACGGCGACGCCTTTAGCTAGCGCGCCATTCACCGAGAGGCTCTCAACCACGCCAATACCGCCGAGGCTATACTCTATACCCTCAGGGCTCAACCCGGAGTCAGTATAGTCCACAAAGAGAGAGACGAGCAACCCTCCATCGGAAATCTTAACCAGAGAGCCTCCCAACACGTCGAAAGATTTCTTCGAGGCGATGCTTGAGAGGATGACGATAAGTCCTGCGAGGTCTGGCGCTATGGCTGTTACCTCAGCAACACTCCTACCCTTCCTGACACACAGAGAGGGCAGAGAGGTTGGGACGCGGAAAGTCTTGTCCGTGGAGAGATTCCCTGGGTAGTACTCGTGGCTTAGGTCTCGTGGCCTCGCTGCAGCGGGGGTTGTGACCACGTGATTAACACATGTGCACGTGCTTATAAATGTTGTCAATCAGTTTATCTTTAAGCCCGGCAAGACTTAATTCTGTGGAAAACTTTATATAGGTGTGACCCCCCACAATTTAACAGATGCTCTTTGACTAACAAAAACTCAGAATTGGCCACTGCATCAAAAAGTGTAAATCGCAACGGCGAGTTAATCAAACTCCTCGACGCCCTCAAGAGATACGGCCCGCGAAACCTCTCACTCATCTCGATGCTGACAGGAATACCGCGGGAAACTGTCCGGTATAAGGTGAAGAAGCAGCTCAAGGACCTAGGATTCACAATCCAGATGATCCCCAATGTCTATAGGATGGGGCTTACAAGACTCTGCGCAATACTATCATTCACCAAAGACGGATTGAAGATAGCGCGAAACATCTTAGAAGAGCTGGGCAGAAACTCATACCTCTCATACTACGGCAAAATAGCATTCAGCAACGACTACCTAGTCCTAATCAACCCACCTTTAAGATGGGCCGGAATGTTCGGCGAACTCTTCAACAACCTACAGGACGAGGGGATAGTCGAAAGCTTCGAGATAAGCGAGATCAAAGAAGTTGGATACCCGCACGTATCATACCGTCTCTTCGACTTTGAAAAAGGAACTTGGAAGATGAGTGAGGAAGATGATTCTGCCAGCGAAGGAATGGTTACAATTCAGAAAGTCTCAAGTGAGGAGATGACTAACTACCTTATGGACTCGACGGATCTAGCAATTATCACGGAGTTGCTGGGAGACGCATTTAGGCCACTGACAAGAGTATCACCAACTATCGGTCGCGACCCAAGACTACTAAGATACCACTTCCAAGAACACATAGTCAGGAAGGGGCTAATCGCCGGCTATGTGCTAAACTGGCTTCCAAGCGGATATTATGATCCTAATCTTTCCAGAGTATGGGTCCGGACGGATACAATCCCCGCTCACAAGCTTGATGAATTCACGATGGCTATCGCATCATCACCCTTCTGCAAGTTTTATCAAATCGTAGAGGACAATACACTGTTCATATATTTACTCATTGACCGACAATTTTCACCTGCTATACAGCATCTCTCAAATTTGTTTAGAGTATACGGAGTAACTGGCAGCTCGTTTATAGTAGAGCGTGTTGCTTCATTTACATTGACTAAAGAAATGTTCAGAGATGGTTATGGTTGGATAAAGCCCAAGACAGAGTTAATTGCCACTGTAAATGCAAATAACATATTAGCGGAGGGGGAGACAAAGAGCTAACTGTTAACTTAAGGATTACCACGGCTCAGTTCCGATTCTCGGGCCCTCCATCACTTGATCACCGATATGTAGCGGTGGGGATAGGGTTTATAAGGTTTTTCCTTTAAGGCAAAGGTTTGGTTTTTTGTTTGGGAATTAGGAAAAGTAGGTGTTCGGGTTTGGAGGCGGTTTAGGGCTTCTGGACTGGTTTTCCTTTAGTATTTAAATTTATCTAGGCCCTGTTGGCCCTTGAATGCTTTTATTGATGTTGGTTGTGTTAGGC
>CAKZUF010000045.1 GCA_937921685.1 uncultured archaeon | reverse complement strand
GGTGAAGACCCATGGGGCAGAGTTCAGGCCAATACCAGACGAGTATCTGGGCGATAATGGGGCAATGATTGCTTGGACAGGCATCAAGATGCTCCAGTGCGGCCAAGTCACGACAGTAGAGCAGAGCTTCGTCAGGCCGAGGCTAAGGATAGACGAGACAGAGGTGGGCTGGTAATGATAGGCGAGGTTCAGGACTTGGGATTGATAAAGATAGGGGCTGAGGCAGTGCTCAGGAAGGTCTCGTGGCTGGGGCTAACACTTGTCGAGAAGAAGAGGATACCTAAACCCTATAGACACCCCCAACTCGACAGGGAGATCAGAACCTCCCGGACGCTCAGGGAGGCCAAGATAATGATTAGGGCCAAGGAAGTAGGCGTCACATGCCCAGCCATCATACACGTAGACCTAGAAGGTGCTGCGATCTATATGCAGTTCATAGATGGACCCGACCTGCGAGCACTCTTCACAGACCACCACCCGAACATAGGCCAAGTAGTGAGGCGGCTTGGCTCCTCTCTAGCGAGGCTGCACGCTGCTGGAATCTACCACGGAGACTTCGTCCCATCCAACGTACTGGTCGTAGGTGATCGGCCTGTACTGATAGACTTTGGGCTAAGTGGTTTTTCCACAGATGTTGAAGAGCAGGCCGTCGACGTACACCTTTTTGAGAGAGGGGTTGCCGCATCCTACCCCTCAATCTCCAAAAAGGTGGTGGAGGCTCTGAAGGAGGGGTATGAGGGTGTGGCAGGTAGTTTGAGGCTTAGGGAGATTGAAGAGAGGATAGAGGAGATAAGGGCTCGGGCGAGATATGTTGAGCGCGGCGCGCTATAGTTCATGCTGCTCCCAAGTGTCTGAGGAGCCCCTGTAGCGCCTTCGCTCTGTGGGAGTAGAGGTTCTTCTCGCTCATTGTCATCTCGGCGAAGGTTCTGCCATCACCCTCCTCCGGAATGAATATCGGATCAAAGCCAAATCCTCCGGTCCCACGCGGCTCAATGGCAATGACCCCCCTAGCCTCGCCCGTAAATACGAGCTGCCTACCACCTGGTGCAACATAGCATAGCGCCGACCTAAACAATGCCATCCTATCGGAGACGCCCTCCAGAAGTTTGAGAAGCCCCCTGAGGCCGATAGTCCTATACACGTAGGAGGAGTAAGGTCCTGGGAACCCCCCGAGTGCGGGGACGAACAGCCCCGAGTCCTCAACCAGAACATTCTCCCCCCACCTTTCAAAGGCTTCTAGCGCCGAGGCTTTCACAATCTCGGCCAAGTCGTCGGACTGTATCTCCCTAGCCTTCCCCCTAATCCACACACATTCGACTCCATGTCTAGATAGCATGGCTGACAGCTCCGCCCATTTACCTGGGTTAGTCGTTACAACCTTAACGACCGACACCATGACCAGCCCCGCACCAAGAATAGTATTCCACCTGCGCGTTACTATTTTTCCGCGACTCTCCACGACGCCTCGAGGCTGGGGGAGTTTAAATCCCAGAGCCTCGCTCTGAGGAGTGGTGTAGATGGTAGGCCTAGAGCTCTACCTTACCCCCCTCGCAATCATTTACAGAAGTAGTGAGGGATGGGGCGGCTCGGTGAGTATTGATACGCCGGAGCAGAACTACCTCACTCACATCCTGTCGGGGGAGCGCTGCCCCCCAGTGGAGGAGGTTGCGAGGATTATAAGTGAGAGGGGGGTTCGGAAGGTTTACACCCAGTCACCACAGCTCATCGCCCTTCTCTCTCAGATGCTTCAGGGTGTGGAGTTTGAGAGGGTCAGATTACCCGAGCCTTTGGAGCGGCTGGCATCCTCGCTAGGCATCGTTGAGGGGTCTGAACAATATAGGGAGTCTGTCCACCGAGTCGCCCTGAAAATTGTCGAGGAGTCCCTCAGAAGCGCGGTGCAGAGAAGAGACCTGATGATCGTTCAGGCGGTCAACTATCTCGACGACGTCCAGAAAATAATCAACATGACCGGCGGGAGGCTCATGGAGTGGTTTGGGACACACTTCCCCGAGCTCCGCGAATATGTCAGCGACCCGATAAGATATGCTGAGATCGTCTACGAGTACAGAGACAGGGAGGGGATCTCGGAGGCAGCTCAGCGAGGAGCCTTTGGCTCTGAGCTCTCAAAAAAGGTTTTGGAAGCGGCTCAACACAGCGTGGGTGTTGAGCTGGCAGAGCAGGATAAGAAGATTATATGGGAGGTTGCCTCCACAATCAGCTCACTGGCAAAACAGCGCGACTCGCTAGAGAAATACATCAGGACACTCATGGATATTGAGGCGCCGAACCTGACAGCCATTACGGGCCCGGTGATAGGTGCGAGACTCATCTCCCTGGCTGGTGGTCTAAGCAACCTAGCGCGGCTGCCCGCCAGCACAATACAGGTTTTAGGGGCTGAGAAGGCCCTCTTCAGATTCTTCAGGACGGGTAGAGGGGCGCCGAAACACGGCGTCATATTCCAGCACCCATATGTTCACGGCTCACCGAAGTGGCAGCGCGGCAAAATAGCTAGGGCGCTCGCCACAAAGATAGCTTTGGCCGCTAAAATAGACTATCACTCAAGAGAGGACAGGTCTGCCGAGCTTAGAGCGGCACTGGAGAAGAGGGTCCAAGATATAAGGCAGAAATACCCCTCACCACCAGTAAAGGCGCGTCAACCAACTGGCGGAAGGAAGAGGCGGGGAAGATGAGCCTCGAGAAAATCCCACCATTCGAGGGGGTCTACGTCTACAGGGCTGAGGGCCAGAAGCTCCTAGTGACCGAGAACCTTGACAGGGGGTTCAGCGTATACGGGGAGAGGCTCTTCAAGGTTATGGAGTCTGAGTACAGGGAGTGGGTGCCGTTTAGGAGCAAGCTTGCAGCCGCGATACTCTGCGGCTTAAAGGACTGGGGAATTGGCAGAGGCAAGATAGTCCTATACCTCGGCGCAGCCTCAGGCACAACACTCAGCCACGTCTCAGACATAATAGGCCGTGGGGGGTTCGCCTACGCTGTTGAATTCGCGCCCCGAGTACTCTCACAGCTAATAGAGAGAGTAGTGCGCAGGCGACGTAACGTGGTAGCAGTGTTTGCAGACGCTAGGATGCCGGAGAGGTATGCCGGGCTAGTAGACCTCGTCGACGTTATTTACTGTGACATAGCCCAGCCAGACCAGTCCAGAATACTGGTAGAAAACGCGGAGCACTTCCTGAAGAAGGGTGGAGAGGCTATGATAGCTATTAAGGCGCGGAGCATCGATAGCGTGGAGGAGCCTGAAAAGATCTACCGTAGAGAGATAAGAACGATGGAGGACTCCGGCCTTAAGGTATTGGAGACAGTTAACCTCGCACCATACGAGGAGGACCATATAATGGTTAGGGCGAGGTATGAGTAGTCCGGTCAGGGTTGTTGGCGTGGATGAGGCGGGGCGCGGGGCAGTTGTAGGCCCCCTAGTCGTGGCAGGAGTGGCAGTAAGCGAAGACATGATCCCGCGGCTCGAGGAAGCAGGTGTTAAAGACTCTAAAAAGCTGACCCGAAAACGCAGGGAGGAATTATACAATTGGATCACATCAACTGGTATCGAGAATAGGTTCGAGCTAATCGAGCCTCAGAGGGTTGACACATACACGAGAAGGAGGGGAGGCCCCGGAATCAACACGCTAGAAATAGAGGCCATAATATCAGTCGCAGAGGCGCTCAAGCCAGATATCCTGATAGTCGACTGCCCCGCCAAAAACACAGAACCTATAAGATTGAAAATATCCCAGCACTTGGCCGGTGTCAGAGTATTATGCCAGTGCCACGCCGATGAGGAATACCCTGTAGTCGCGGCCGCCTCGATCGTGGCGAAGGTCATACGCGACGCAGCCCTATCTGACCTCGCAAGGATGCTTGGAGATATCGGTTCAGGATATCCCTCAGACCCGAGGACCCTCGCCTTTCTGCACAGGCTGGTCAGGCAGAATGGCCTCACAGAGGTTGTTAGGAGGTCTTGGAGGACAGTAGACAGAGTTATGCCAACCCTAGGAGAGTATCTAGGCTTGGAGGATAACTCGGGAGAGGGTTAATTTTTATAAAGTAGGAAAACACGTTATAGGTGGACACTTATGGTGACTAAGTCGCGCCAGGACGATATAGAAAATGTTCTTATCCAAATCACACACGAGTACACGCTCAAAATCAACAACTGCATGCGGATATACTCATCAATGCTTTCATCACTGATGTCTGACGGTTCGCCAGAAAGCATCGAGAGGGGGTTCTCCGAGATATTGAAGATTGACGAGGAGTGTAAAGGCCTCAAAAGGAGCGCGGAGCAGCAGGTGATGAGTTATGGGGCCCTCCTAGTTCAGAGAGCAGAGTATATCAGGGTCATAGCGCTCCTCGACAAGATCCTCGATAAAATAGAAGGTGCCGTCTATAGAACCTTAACTCTTTACAAGCTGAAGGGGTTGGACAGCCTGTCACTCGCGGGGCTGTCTCAGATGACTGAAAAGGTTTATGCAGGAACTGAGATGCTTAGGGAGTGTCTGAGGGCCCTGATGCTCCAGGTCACAGCTCTCCATGAAAAGCTTGACGGGCTAGAGCAGTATGAAAAAATTGTTGACGAGATGTATAGGGGTTTTGACGTCGAGATACTGCAAAGCAAGCTGAAACTGCCTCAGATGATACTTGTCAGAGAGGTCGCGGAGATTCTTGAGGAAATAGCAGACCATATGGAGGAGATATCAAACATTATAAGAGTGATATATCCCAGGGGGAGGTAGCTATTAGTCGAGTCAGAGCTGTAAAATGGCGGAGCAGTTGAAGAGGCCGATTCGCGCAGATATCGTAGAGTCGAACATAGTAGTCTTTGACAGGGAAGGGGCACGTCAGCTCTTCTCACAGGGATTCTACGGCAAGCCACTCGGTATCCCAAAGCCGAAGGGCGCCGACTTCGACGCACCACTAATCCTAGACTTGATCGAGGCGCGTTATCTTGTAGAGAAAGGCTTGATCGAGGTTTACAGGGAGGATAGGCCCGTCAGTCTGGAGGAGCTTACAGAGCTGGGAAATGAGCTCTATGCACGGTTTCGGCAGCTCTATCCAGTCTACAGGGACCTGCGTGAGCGTGGATTCGTTGTGACGCCGGGTATAAAGTTTGGCAGCGACTTTGCAGTATACAAGTATGGGCCGGGTATAGACCATGCACCCTACATAGTTCAAGTGAAATCCGAGGACGAGGAATTAAGCGCGACAGAGATCGTCAGGGCGGGCAGGCTGGCAACCACTGTGCGGAAGAACTTCATAATCGCTGTGCCTGAAGAATCAGGGAGGATAAGGTATATACTGTTCTCCTGGGTTAAGCTTTAGGACTCACACCTTCGTCCTTTCGAGGATTATCTCCAAGAGGGTTCTAAGAACATTCCATGCGCTCTCATGATCCTTAGCAATGCTTGGGACTACATACACCTCATCTCCAAGGCTCATAGCTATCTTGACGTCCTCAGGCGATAGGGCCCCTTCTAAGTCCTGCTTGTTTGCGGCTACGATGAAGGGCGTGTTCGGATAGATGCTGCGAAACTCATCCAGCATCTCTTGAGCCTCAAGTATTGAGGATTCATCGGCTGAGTCGACCATCAATATGTAGCCGTGCATTGACTTGGCGAGTATATGCCATATGAAGGAGAATCTGCGCTGTCCTGGTGTCCCGAAAATCCTGACATAGTATCCGTCCCCGAGATCTATCACGCCGAAGTCCATTCCCACAGTAGTTGAGGGTTTTTTCCGCCTCTCCTCCTCCCTCGCCAGTGGGCGCTCAGTCGTCATGCTCAGCTCGCAGAGCGTCTTAACGAGGGTGGTCTTACCCGAGTTGAACGGGCCAGTTACTACTATCTTAAAGCTCTTCAATGGATTCCTCCTCCTTAAAGTATAGGTCGAGGAGCAGGTTCACGAAGCCTAAGTTTGGATTAAGCTTTGTTATAAGCGCAACTATATCCCCCCTGTATTGGAATATGAAGAGGTATCTCTTGCCATCCAGCTCCACCACTATGCGGCGATAATCTCCCACATGCATAACCTCTAAGATCGATGAGACAACTCCCGAGATTGCGGATATCGCCGCTCCAAGATACTCAGGCCCCACCGATGAGGCATTTACCTGTGCCACAGGTGTGCCATCCGGTTTAGATACAATCGCAACCTCAACGGATCCTCTGCTCACCTTGATGACCTCTTCAAGGAGGGCCTGAAGCTCTGGTGACGGTGTCTGAATATCCGCCAACCAGTTGTCAACCCCCGCTTAGAAGATTCTTGAGTATTCTTTTAGCGCTCTCGCTCAGCAGTTCGACGTCTATGCCAGCCACCCCCCTTAAACCCTTAACATAGAGGTAAACTCTTCTCCCCGCTATATCTGCTGCCGGTATCAATAACTCTATTACGCCGTCCTCTTGAATCTGGAGGCTCTTCACAGAGCTTCTCGCAAGCTGGAGGGAGCTGATCACCTCTGTGAGGAGGGCGGCCTCCCTATTCGAGTCAATGGCACCCTCTTGATCAATCACTTGTCCACTATCGTCGAAGATTAATGCGGCTTCAAAGCCTTCTCCCGCTACTAGCTCCGAGAGGAGGCCATAAGGCTCTCTCCTTACCTCCGCTGATGTTTTTTCTTGCTGAGGCCTGTGTTCCTCGACTTTAGCTGACTCTTCGCGAGGGAGCTGCTTGGCCGCTTGTTCTACGGTCTTTTCAGCTGCCTGAATCGCCATTTGCATAAGTGCATCACGTATGTTTGTGTAGGCTGTGAGGGAGAGCCTATAGACTCGTAGGGAGAGTGTTACCATGTAGATTGCGAGGATAGAGGCTACTAGGGCCGCGAGTGAGCCTCCTATTACCAGTGCGTCAATCAGGGGTGTAGAGTCCATGTCGAACCCGCTTGAATAACGCCGCCCCATAATGTATAAGCTTTATTACCTCCGTCCCTATCCAAGACGTCGAGCGCATGCATAGCATTTAGGAATCATCACCTCGGTAAAGTGTAGGCTCCACCTTTCCGCCACCTCTCACCAAAATAACCCCCACCCCTCCAACACTATTGTTGCTTTCCCTTACGGTGACATGCTGCTGGAACATTGTGACAACTCTTTTCGGCAGAATTATCGAGATGTAGCAGACCTTGCATATGGTCCTAGATGAGTGTTCATAGCGACACTCTTTACAGATGAGCTTTCCACAAACCTCGCAACGATAGGGAGCGAACCTATTCTTGTGTATCCAGCACCTATAGGTCTCGACCTTCTGTTCGGTCTGGATCTTGTTGCCGCAGAATGGGCAGTATGCCGCCCCCTCAACACAAGGCGCCGCGCATATTGGGCAGCGAGTCATTCCTGCACCACAAGACGTCTTCTAAATATAAGGTGACTAATAGGTGTCCGCTCAAAACTACCCAAGGAATACTAGGGTATTTACTCGATAATGCCGCCGCTACCTCCTCGGCGCGAGTCTCAATAGCTTGTCGTCTCCGGGTCTAACCGAGCCGCGTCCATCCCTATTACTTGTGAGGATGTAGAGTAGTCCGTCGGGCCCCTGTACAACGTTCCTAAGCCTGCCGTATTCTCCCTGTAGCAGTTTCTCCGACTCCACCACCCTTGTCCCATCTTCACTGATCGCTATTCTGTGCAGGTGCTCTCCGCGGAGTGCTGCGAAGAAGAGGCTATTATCCCACTGTGGAAAGTCGCTGCCGTAGTAGAAGGTGCATCCTGATGGGGCCCAAGTCTCATTACCACTGTGATAGACGGGGTCTACGAATCCCTCGACTCCACGTGCACCCACCACTCGTGGCCACCCATAATTACCACCTGGCACTATGCGGTTTACCTCGTCGTTTGCCACTAAGCCCATTTCACCTGAGGGGCCGTGCTCTGTTGCGAAGAGCTGTTCGCCTCCCCTACGCCAAGAGAGACCCTGAGGGTTTCGGTGCCCATAGCTGTAGATGGGAGAGCTCTTGAATGGGTTGTCGCCTGGGATTGAGCCGTCGACGCTGATTCGCAGTATCTTCCCCGCTGTTGAGTTTAGGTCTTGTGCACTCTCCGGATTCGCAGCGTCACCAGTCGTAATGTAGAGTCTAGCGTCTGGGCCTATCTTGATCCTACCTCCGTCGTGAACCGACGCAGCAGGTATTCTATCCAGCAACACAACACCCTCCTTGAACTCGAGCGAGTCCCACAACTGTACACGGTTATAGAGGCGAGAACCATCCCTATACGTGTAGTAAGTAATTGGGCGAGGGCCAAGCTCGCTATGAGCCAATCCCAGCAGGCCACCCTCACCGACATGGGCCACATCAATCTGCCCCAAGACTTGGCTCCTGCCTGTGGAAAGGGTGAGTAGAACAACACGGCCAGGTCGCTCAGTGATGAGGGCCTCATCGCTACTGATGAAGTCGATCTCCCAGGGGATTGTCAGCCCCTCTTTAACCGTCTCCACGACATAATTCCTCTCAACCCCTGCTTGACCCCCTGATTGATCGAGGAGGCGGAGAAGCAGGTAGGATGTCGAAATGGCCACACCTCCCGCAGCCGCCGAGATCAATAATAGCATGGTTCTCCGATTCACGTCTAGCCAGCACCGTTTTATACTTCGATTAAAGCGTATATATCCTGTAATTCTAGACTCACTGAATTGTTCTGGCTTATGGTCGTGGAGGACCCCAGGGCTGGGCCGAGACAAAACATCCCGGCAATGCAGGTCTTGGAGAACAGGGTTAGGCACGGCTTCTGGCTAATCTCTGCTAAGAACCCCTACCGCAAAAGGATTACACCTGGAGATGCCGGCCTACTCATGTAGGAGCGCTACTACATGAGTAGGTAGGGTTTGACGAATTGGTCGTAGAGTGGCGCCTTCTCGTGGATTGTCAACTCCCTGTACATTGTCGCTGGGGAGATATATGCGACGTCTATGCTGT
>CAKZUF010000044.1 GCA_937921685.1 uncultured archaeon | reverse complement strand
GCTAAATCCACTCGGTTATCGGTTCCTCGATGCTCCAGTTGTAGGAGCAGGAGGAGCAGTATACTGTCCAGACCTTCCTGACGTTTGCGTCGGGCGGTATTAGGGGGAGTATGAGCGTGCTGCCGCACCTTGGGCATGCGTCGCCCAGATACTTTCTCCAAGCCTTCCTCGAGAGCGTCACAGAGAAGCTCCCTCCACCCTCCGGCCTATGCTCTGAGACGAGGGCGAATCCATGCTTAACCAGCATCCGCGCGGGGTCGTCGACTTCTGCCGAGAGGACTAGTGCGCCCCCATCTACTAGGGCCCTGTTAACCTCAAACAGTATCAGGCTGAGAGTGTCAGAGCCTTCGTGCTGCCTGACGACGGCGCCTCCCACAGACCCGGCCCTGAGGGGAAACCTGCCGAGGTAGCAACCTAGCCTGTGAACCCCCTCACAGCCCTCCCCAACACCCTCAGAAATAGTGAGAGTTATCAATCCATCCTCCCCAGAATCCTCTGCTACAAGATACCCCACCCTCCACCTCGACTGTCCTCCCAGCTCACCCTCTAGGAGGGCCTTCTCGAGGGGGGTTAGCACGACAATCAGTGGTTAAGCCGCCTTAATCTACTCTTCCCGCGGAGAGGTGGAAAGGGATTAAGCCTCCGCCCTGTAGATAAGCTATGTGAGATGGGCGATATCGCCTGTCGATGGGCGGTATAGGGCTCTGGTCTCCGAGCTCCAGTCATACTTCTCTGAGGAGGCCCTGATGAGGTATAGGCTAAGGGTCGAGTCGGAGTACTTGAAGCTGGTCGCGGAGCGGGTTGCGCCCCACCTACTAGGGAGGCTCTCAGCCAAGCTTGACGAGATTGTCCTCCAGTTTGACGAGGGCTGCGCCGAGGCTGTGAAGGCGATTGAGGCTGAGACGAGGCATGACGTGGAGGCTGTGGTCCGGTTTCTGAGGGAGAGGCTTGAGCGGGAGGGCCTAGGAGAGGTTGGCCACCTAGTACACATAGGCCTCACCTCTGAGGACGTGAATAATCTGGCCCACTCTCTGGCGCTGAGGGACGCAATATCGGCAGTCATCATCCCAGCCCTGGAGAAGCTTCTACGAAGCCTCGCAGAGACTGCGTATAGGGAGAGGTTCACGGCGATTGTTGCGCGGACACATGGGCGCCCAGCAGTCCCGACGACGCTGGGGAAGGAGTTGGCAGTCCACGCCTACAGGCTCTTGATATGTCTCAGACGGATTAGTGAGATGCGGCTGCCGGGGAAGGTCTCAGGGGCCGTGGGCACATATGCGGGCTTGGTTGAGGTCTTCGGAGACGATGCTCTGGAGGCCTCTAGGAGGCTGGTTGAGTCGCTGGGCCTCATACACTGGGTCGCAACGAAGCAGGTGATCCCGCACGACGACGTCTCACGCCTTCTCTACGAGCTCTCAGTCGCCTCTATGGTCCTCGTAGACCTTTGCAGAGACCTCTGGCTCCTAACAATGCTCGGCCTAGTCTACCCTAGGCCGCGCGGCGTAGGCTCCTCCACCATGCCGCAGAAAAGCAACCCAGTCGAGCTCGAGAACGCGGAGGGGAACTTGGAGGTAGCGTCGAACATGCTCTCATTCCTCTCCTCAAGGCTACTGGTCTCGAGGCTCCAGCGGGACCTCTCAGACTCAACGATCAAGAGAAACTACGGCGTAGCCCTAGCCCACCTTCTAATCGGTGCCAAAAACCTCTCAGCCTACCTCGAGCGGATGGAGGTTGACAGGGACGAGGCTAGAAGGGACTTGGAGCGGCATCCCGAGATCCTCGCCGAGGCTGTCCAGATAAGGGCTAGGCTGAGGGGTGTAGACTTGCTTGAGGAGCTGAGGGCCCTTGGGGTGGGCGGCGCCGACTACTTGGAGCGGGTTAGGGCCCTTCTGGAGAGGCGTGGACTCCAGGTCTCCGAGACCCTCCCGAAGAGTGCTGAGGAATACTTGGGCCTAGCACCACTCATAGCAGAGATTCTCTACAAGCTGTTAGAGGAGGAGGGGCGCGGCGGCTAGTTTAATACGCCCCGCGAACCACTAGCGCCGATACACCATGGCGCGAGAGGTTGTCTTTACCGAGAAGGGGCCCCGTCCAGGCGGGCCCTACTCTCAGGCGATAAAGGCTGGTGGATGGATCTTCGTGGCTGGCCAGGTGGCAATAGACCCCGCGACTGGGAAGGTGGTTGGCGGGGATGTGAAGACGCAGACGAGGAGGGTCTTGGAGAACATTAGGGAGATACTCTCGGCCGCTGGTGCGAGTCTCAGGGACGTCGTGAAGGTTAACGTCTACCTCGCGAGGCCGGAGGACTTCGCGGCCATGAACGAGGTCTACAGGGAGTTCTTCCCCGACGAGCCGCCGGCTAGGACTACTGTCGCAGTCAAGATGGTTGCCGAAGGATTTCTCGTAGAGATAGACGCGATAGCGTATAAGGGCTAGGAACTGGAGCGGCTAGCCCACCACCCAGGGACAAAAGCCTCAACCATCCTTATTTTCGGTGTATGGCTCCCGGAGGGTGTGATAGGTTTAAAAAAGCAGGTGCGCTTACAATAACGACTGTATGCCCTCAACAGATAGTCGAGGAGAGGAGACGGTCCTCAAGCTCATCCCCCTTAAAGAGGCTTTGAATCTTATTAGAAGAGCAGTTGCAGAATACTCCCCGCGTGTCGAGGAGGTCGAGGCGGAGGATGCGGCGGGCCGCGTGTCGGCTGTCGATGTCTTCTCGGCTGTGAATGTGCCATCCTACCCTGTTGCGGCGGTTGATGGCTACGCTGTCGTGAGTGCAGACCTTGAGGCCGCATCTGTAGCTCAGCCTGTAAGGCTTCGCGAGTTGGATGGGGGCTTGGGGAGGCTGTCCAGGGGGGAGGCTATCTACGTCAATACGGGTTCGCGGATACCTGAAGGCGCAGACGCCGTCGTGAAGCGTGAAAACGTGCGGAGGGTTGGCGGCTACGTGGAGATTGTCCGCCGGGTCCCGCAGGGCAAGAACATAATGCCTGCCGGCGAGGTGGTCAGTTCTGGAGACAGGATACTGGTCAGGGGGCGGAGGATAAGGCCTGAGGAGGCCGCCATGCTCATGGAGGTGGGTATCGGAAGGGTGGCCGTCTATGGGAGGTGCCGGGTGGCACTGATAGCGGTTGGCGACGAGCTTTACAGCGGATTCCAAGAAAGGGGTATCGGGGCGATAAACTACACCTACGTAGCGGCTAGGAGGATCGAGTCCATGGGCGCCGAGGTATCTGTGATTGATGTCTCGCCAGACGACTCCGCCACTCTAGAGGGGAAGCTGAGGGATGCGGCTCAGAAATGTGACACTATATTCACTGTCGGCGGATGCTCGGTCGGAGAGAACGACATAGTGCCGATGGTTATAGGGTCGATGCGCGGCGCGTCTATACTCTTCCACGGATTAAGGTGCATGCCTGCAAAGCCGTCGGGGTTCGCCATGCTTGGCGCGAAGCCTATCCTGATGCTTCCAGGACATATCGTGTCTATGACGGCCGCCCTCTATCTCTTGGGTCGGCCACTACTCAGCACTCTTCAAGGCCTCAGAGAGCCTGAAGATACTGTAGTCTTTGCCTTGTGCGGCGAGGATGTGTCGGCTAGGCCTGGGATGGGCCAGCTCGTTTTTGTGAGTGTTGAGCGGGTTGATGACGGCTATGTGGCGCACCCGTTTGGCTGGGGGACGAACTCCCTGAGAAGTATAGCCAAGGCCGACGGCTTCATCCTTTTAGACGAGAATAAGAGGGTTGAGAAGGGTCAAGTCGTGGCCGTCCACCTCATACGCTGAAGAAGGAGAGCCTTGACGATATTCATCGCGGTTTTCGGCAGAAAGAAGGCTGGAAAAACTAGGACGATAGAGATGCTTGTCCATGCCTTGCGGAGAGAGGGTGTGAGAGTTGGTGTCGCGAAGCATGTCCACCACGCCGACTTCACAATCGACACTAGGGGGAAGGATAGTTGGCGCTTTACCGAGGCAGGAGCGCAGACCGTCTACATAGTATCGCCCAACGAGTGGGCCGTCATACACAAGGTCTCGACCGACTATAGCGAGGCCGGGCTACTAAAGCTGCTCAGCCCCACAGACGTCGACGTCCTGTTTATGGAGGGCTTCTATGAAGCTCTCTCGAAGAGCAGAAGGGTTGTAAAATTGGTTGTGGGCAGGAGTGGCGAGGAGGTTTCCAGCCTCTTAAAAGGGTGTGAGGAGCCTATACTGGGGTGCGTCATCACATCCGACTCGGCCGACCCGGGTTTCTCAGAGAAGGTCAAGACTTACAGAGTGCATGAGGGGTTTGACACACTGATAGATGACATAAAACTACTCCTCAGCCAGCGCCGCAAATCTTAAAGGGGGTGGAGCTCAGCCGATTATTGTGAACCGGCCGGTAATCCTTAAAAGCTTGGACAGGGCTACACATCGGTAGGACATGAGCGGTGGTCTAGTTCCAGCTGGGCCTGGCTCTGAAGCCCAGTATGCTCGGCCCAAGCCGCGAGGCTAAGAGGAAAGAGCTTATCCGCATAGTCGAGTCGGCGTCTAGTATCGGCTTCGATGTTATAGTCTTGGACTCTGAGAGAGCAGTTGACGACCTACACCCCATAGACGTCGAGGCAGCCGCAAAGTTCTCCGAGGATGTAGGAGGCCCCGTTATCGTTCCTACGGTGCCCGTGAGGCGTGGCGACTTCGGCAGCCTCCTGCCGCAATTCCTCGAGATACTTTCTAGGCGCGAGTCGATGGGGCTGTGTATTGTTGCGGGGAACCCAGCCTACCTCAGCGCGGAGGAGGCCTCAGTGAGGCCTGGAAGACTCCTCTGGTCTGCGTGTAGGGCGGCGGGGGAGGTGCTGAACGGTAGGCTGATGTTGCTGGGGACGGAGAACGTTGAGAACGTCTCGAGACGTATCTGCACCAGTCTAGGCTGCACAGCCTTTCTCCTACTAGACGAGGGAGTGGAAGGGGAGGTCCGCAGATTCGCCGGCTCCTCGCCTAGGAGAGTCGCGGTCTACGCGCCCTTCTACATAGGCGACGGTATACCTGAAGGGGCTGGCCGCGTCTTGGTCTCCTATGCTCGCAGGAGGAAGAGGCTTGTCGAGGCTTTGGGGGGCGGGTCTCCGGGTCTGAGGGAGGCTTTGAGGGTCTCGATTGTTGGGGGTGTCGGAGAGGCGGCTGAGAGGGTTGCGGGCCTAGCCTCTAGTGGTGTGGGTCTTCTCGTGGGGTTCCCGGCGGAGCTATCGCTGGAGCAGGTTGGGAGGCTGGCCCTCGCCGCGCGTATGGGCCGGAGAAAGGGTTAAGCCGTGCTATGCGTGTGTGGGTCTTGGGGGTGTCGGGGTGGGATGCCAAGGTGCCAGCTCTGCGGCAGGAAGACTGAGAAGCTGGTGATGGTTAAGGGTAAGAGGGTCTGCGATAAGTGTCAAAAGAGAAGCTGGTGATAGTCGTAGAGTTCAAAACCCACTGAGTCCACTCTAGGTACGTAAATATTAGTGCGAGGGGGTGAATTAGGGGGAGGGCTGGTTGGGTGGCGTGTTTAGTAGTCCGCGTTTCTTGAGGTAATTTTCGAGCCGTTGCTTTTTCCTTTGGATTGTGAAGCCCACGAGCCGGTAGAATTTCAGTCTGCTTTTTGCCCTGACTCCAATTTCGTATACATCCTTTTTAGTCTT
>CAKZUF010000043.1 GCA_937921685.1 uncultured archaeon | reverse complement strand
GGTAGATCAGCGGTAGATCGCCCGGTTTGCACCCGGGAGGTCGAGGGTTCAATTCCCTCCCGGTCCATCACAGATTTTTCGTTATTGTGAGAAGTTGGTGGGAGAGAATAAGGGGAGGGCTGGTTGGGTGGCGTGTCCAGTAGTCCGCGTCTCTTGAGATATTCTCCGAGGCGTTGCCGTTTTCTTTGAATTGTGAATCCTACGAGTTTGTAGAATTTCAGTCTGTCCTTCGTTTTAACATAGATATTGTATACATTCTTTCTCTTACTGTATATCTTTCCCTGTTTTTTATCGAGGAAGGGGGCTCCTCTCCTAATACTGATTCTCGGACCTGTTGTCTCGATGCCTAGAGTCCTCAGAAGCCTCTGGACATATTTGAGAAGCTTGGTATCCGTATTGTAGCAGCGAAGAATCACTCCATTTTTATCTACATTTCCTTCGCTGTCGAAGAATCCTCTCAGAAAGCTTTGTATACATTCTTCGGAGTGCTCTATGAATGGTCTTATCCTCTCGATGTCTATGGGCTTTTGTAACAGTTTGTACAGCGTCTTTGATCGGACACGCACCTGAAACTTTCCGTCTTCTACTGGTATTGGCTTCGGCGGCTCTCTCCCGAGGACTCTTCCCAAGCATCTCGAGAACTCCTCTACGAACTCCCTGTCCTTGACCTTGGCTCCGACCTTATACTCTCCACTCCTTGTGCTTGTTTTGAATACACATCCATCCCCCACAACAACACCAACAACATATGCTAGCTCCGGGGATGGTTCTAGATGATCGATTGTGGGTATTCTTATACCGTTGTATGGTGTGTGTACTCCACGGCACCAGTCGACAATCACCGCAGGATTCAACGCAACTCCATACAGCTCCCCAATCCTCCTCCTAATCCTCCTGTATCCAAGGCCCGCCCTCCTCAGCTTCAGGACATCTTCATATAGCCTGATTCTCAGCTCTCTCGGGAGATATCTTCCCCGTCTTCTAACCATCTCCGGAAAACTCTTACGATACCAGTACTCTACAGTCTTCCTAGAAACTATTATCCTACTCTCCCTCAGCATCCTCCAAATCCGTATGTATCCGTAGCCCTTCTCCACTCCAGCTCTTAAAGCTTCCATGAGCTTAGCTTTCTCCTCTATTGTTAGTCGCCGCAGAGTCTTACCCTCCGTCCCATTCTTGGCGGCCTCCCTCCCGTGGCTTGGAGGTGTCGTGGGGTTTGTGGAGGGAGCATATAGCCCCCATTCATTATCCCCAGCCACTAACCCACCCCCAATACCAGCTGTATGGGACTGACCATACGCTAACGTAACAGACTGAATATTGGCCGGCCAATAAACCTTTAGACACCTCGGCGAAAGTGAGTATTATATTGAATGAATGAGTGATTATAGGCCTGCAGCTGGCTCAGGCCTATTCCAAACATATTCTCTAATGTAGATTCTTTTTACATGCGGGGTCAGGTTGGGCTTGACTCTTTTTCTGAGACGTAGACGACCTATACATCTACCTGACACCATTATCATGAAGGCCGCCGCTTGAAGAAGAAGATAGAGGAGAGTTACCGGGCGATGGTAGACTTCATCAGTCCTGAACATCTCCAGGAGATTGAGGAGGGGACGGACCACTATCTCGAGATAATACCGCAGGATATTGTATCGAGGGCGGTCGGGGGTGGGGTGGTGTGAGAGCTCCCTACGGTGAGCGGGCAGTCATTATTTCTGTGGACGGCGAGACAAATACTACAGCAGACAGTCTTTATGAGGCCCTCGAGGAGAAGATCGAGGTGCTGAGGCAGGCGCTCTCACTGATACCTGATCAAATTCTCTAGACTACTTTGTATTTTTGCACTGCTTCTCTGAAGTTCATGCCTTGTCTGATGGATTTTCGGAACTCGGTCTCCTTTTCAACCTTTTTCTCAGCCTCTTCTAGGACTTCCCACACTACTTGTTTGGGGATTACTACGACGCCATCGTAGTCGCCGTAGACTATGTCTCCGGGCCTCACTCTGACTCCTCCACAGACGATCTCTACTTCGGTCTCTGAGAATTCTACGCGTCCCTTTGAGTCGGCTGGTGTGAAGCCGGCTGAGTATACCTGGAATGGTGGGTCTATCTCAAGGATTTTTGGGACGTCTCTGATGGCTCCGTCGACGACCGCTCCGACTGCTCCGCGAGACCTAGCCGCGTTTGACATTAGCTCGCCCCAGCATGCGGCTTCCCTGTTTCCACCACACGCCACGACGACTACGCAGCCGTTGTAGCAAGCGTCGAAGATAGCTGCTAGCGACTCTATATTCCTCTCACCCCTCCTGTATGAGGAGTACCAGTAGGTTGAGACGGTTACTGCGGGGCCGCATATCTTAACATCGCTGTAGAGTGGGCGGAGGTTGCCTTTGAGGACCTGCTCAGTATACCCCATGTCGTCTAATATGTCTGCAACTGCTGGTACGTAGAGCTGGCCTAGACGACTCCTTAGCTGAACTAGATCCATCTCGGCCAAGACGCTCCATGCTCGATGATAAATAGTTTCTAGGCCGGTATTCTGTAGAGACCATATTCTCCAGCACCTGTCACCACTCAACATAACTGGACCTCACTTGCTGATGTGAAGGTGGACAGTCATGGGATTATTATGTTATTAGGCCACTCTACGCAGTAGTTCCTGAGCACTTCCAATTCCTCGCCGGCCAACTGTTAGGAGTATACCCCCACCGGCGCGCCGTCTTCATCGAGATGATTTTTTGGTGGAAGAATTTCTAGCGGGTACATCGGAGTTTTGCATCGATTCATATTTGCGTGCATCTGTAGAGATTGAGTTTATATATTGAGACCTGGTTGACTAGATTGAGCGACACTAAGTGAGTAGTGTGGCTATTAAGTGCTTTCGAAGTGGGCCGCTGCTCAATATGCTCTTCCAGAGCCTTGTCTACCTTTCTCGTCGCGGCGAAAATGTCTACGATCACGGCCCAAGGAGGTTTTCTGAGGCTTGATTAACAGGCAGCAAATCGGAGGTCGACTTTCCCTCCTAGACAAAGTTTTTCCCGCTTTGATTTTGTTTTGTATGGGTGCCGGCCTTGCCATGGGGAGGATTGCCCCCGAACTGTGGCTAGGACTTGAGCCTCTTATCCCGCTTGGTCTCTTCTTTATGATTTACCCCACAGTTGCTAAAGTGCCTTTCCGCGCCCTCCGTCGCTCCGCACTAGAGGGTCGTCCAGCGATCCTGTCCATACTCCTAAACTATCTAGTTAATCCTCTGCTGCTCTATGTCTTCGGTTGGCTCTTCTTGCGCAACTACCCCGACCTCTGGGCAGGCTTGATACTTTTGGGAATAGCACCTTGTATCGGGATGGTCCTTGTATGGGCTGATCTGGGTGGCGCCGACAACCCCCTCTCCGTAAGTCTTATGGCATGGAATAGCCTGATCCAGATCGTATCCGTCCCAGTTTGGATTTATTTGCTAATTGGAGCTAGGATCTCGCTCCCCGCCGCGCTGGTCTTAGAGAGTACCTTACTGTATCTCGGCCTGCCGCTTATTGCGGCTTATCTAACCCAGCGGGCTACATTGAAAGCTAGGGGAGAGGAGTGGTTTCGAAGGCGTCTCACACCTGTACTCGGTAGGATGCAGCAGACCGCCCTGCTGGCAACCATAGTTGTGATGTTTGCCCTGAAGGGTGAAGCCATACTCAATGCACCAACACTGATTGGTTACATGGTTTTACCACTGGCTCTGTTCTTCTTCACACTATTCTTTGTCGGCACGTTTTCGGCTTGCCTAGGGATGAGGCTGTCGATGGACAAGTCTGTCACAGTTGGATTCCACGTTACGGGGCGGAATTTTGAGCTGTCTATTGCTCTGGCCCTCACCATCTTTGCAGCCTCACCCATGGTTGCTGTTTCCACGGTAATTGGGCCGCTCATCGAAGTTCCCGTCATGCTGTCTCTGGCATGGATTGGGAGGAATCTTGTTGCGCACTATCCTTCATGCTGCGTTCCGGAAATCCCCAGGCAGGCAGACGCATCTGCCGTCTCGCGTCGGGACCATTAAAGATAAGCCAATGGTCTACAATTCATAAAGGCTTTCAAAAATACACCACGTCAATTGTCAAGCCTTGAAAGAATAGAGAAGTTTTAAAAGTGTGGCTCTCCTCTAGGATCGTACCCCCGCCCTTCCAGTCTTTCGATGCCTTTTCTTAACGCCTCTTTAAGCTCTTTGACCCGATTCTCTTGGAGCTCGTCGTATGTGAAGGCCCAGTAGCCCCACTCGATGCCTGCTGCATACTTCAGCTTGTCGGCGTATCGGTGGATTGTATAGAACTCGATGTGGAGGTGGTAGTGGGGGTAGGTGCCTTTTACTGGCGCTTGGTGTGTGACCATCATGTAGGGGAGGCTGAAGCTGAAGAGTGAGTTGTACATCGAGACTGCGACTGCGAGTGCGTCTGCAAGATTCTCCTTCTCTTCTCCTGTCAGCTCTGGGAGGAGTTGTAGGTGCCTCCTGGGATAGATGTGGCACTCGTGGGGCCACTGAGCGTAGAATGGTAGGATTAGTATGAAGTCTCTGTTTGCATATAGTATCCTCTCCCCCCTCTCTTCCTCCCTGACGATGTCGCAGACTAGGCAAGCACCCCTCTCCCTATAATAGCTGGACATGGATTCCAGCTCCCTCTCAATCCTGAGAGGTATGAACGGTAGGGCGTATATCTGCGAGTGTGGGTGGTGGATAGAGACACCTATGAGCTCCCCCTTATTCCTGAATGGGGCTACATATTTAATTCCCGGGTCTCTACCCAGCTCATCAGTCTCACGTCCGAGTATGTCCACGTATTTGACGAGGTTCTTAAAGGGTATTGTGTCGAGGTCGCCCTCATGCTCCGGCGTCTCTATTACGACCTTACACCTTCCATAACCTGGCTCGAGTCTTGAGAAGCTTGGGGCCTCGGTCGAGATGGATGGCGTTGTTGAGAGGGAGGGGTATCTGTTTTCAAGTGATAGGACGTCCCAGCCATATCCTGTTTCAGGGGCTCCTGGACAAAAGGGGCACTTTACATCTCTCCAAGGCCTGGTTGCCCTGCCGCTCGCGACTATGACCCATGTCCCCAGTAAGGGGTGCCAGCGTATCTCGTTTATGCTCATTCAGAGTAGTCAAGAGTTGATCCACTATCTATTCTTAACCGCCAGCCCCTGACTGCTCCGGCGGCTAGTGCGGCTTCGAGCGCTGATCTCGAAGACTCGGCATCCTTGCATAGCGCTATGAGGCACCCCCCCAGTCCAGCTCCGCTTATCTTGACGCCCAGCGCACCATTCTCCAGCATTGCGTCTCGGATCCTCTCAAGCTCGGGTAGGCTTACGTCGTATAGATCCCGGAGAAGTTCATGCTGCTCATTGATTATGCGGGCGAGCTGGGACAGGTCCTTTGACCCGCCTCTCATTAGTTCGAGGGCTCTTCTCGTCGACTCGTTGGCCAAGAGTGTATAGGCTATCCGTCTTGCGGGCCTGTCGCCTAGGCGCGAGAGGTATGGGAGCAGCTCGTCGTATGTAAGCTCCTCCCACCTAGTGGTGTCAAAGCCCTCCCCTAGAAGCTCCCTAAGCCGCGGGCTGAGGTCCATGCTTCGGAGCGCCTTCAGCCCCTCATTCAACTCTCTCTGCCGAACAGGGTGTATGCTGCTGACGCTGTGTCTTATCCCCGAGTCTACTGCGACTAGGCTGACATCGCCGATCTGGAGGAACTCGTATCTCACGGGCGGTCTGGGGTAGAGGAGGATTGCGCCTCCGAGAGCAGCACTGTATTGGTCCAGCCTTCCGCAAGGTATTCCCATGACCTCGTTCTCAGCCTTGAAGCATATCTCGGCCAGATCAACCTTCTCGAGGTTTAGGGCCCAATAGTTGTTGAGGAGCTCGGCAAACGCCACCTCTAACGCCGCGCTACTTGCTAGGCCGCTTCCAATAGGCACGTCGCTATGGATAACGATCTCGCCTCCGATCGATGGTCCTCCAACCATCTCGTTGATCACTTTTACAACCGCCCTCAGATAGTCGCCAAACCATCCCCCTCCTACCAGCTGGGGGTCCTTGACGCTGAACTCGTCGACAGATTCCTCGCCACGCTCCTGCAGCGTTAGGCTCTGGACCCTGAAGTTATCGGGGCGCTTTCCGACGAGGCCTATATAGGTCCTAAGGTTTACTGCTATTGGCACGACGGGAAGTCCCTTATAGTCTTGGTGGGTGTTGAGGAAGTCCATGCGTCCCGGCGCTGAGGCTATTAGGTTGGGAGACCTACCCGTATGCCGCTCTATAAGCGAGATGAGTCTGGAGACGCCCTCCCCGGCTCCACTACTCTCCAACCCAGCCCCACACCATCTAGCCGCAAAGCTACATAAATCTGAAACCCTAAACCATGGTTAGCCCATGCAGGTTGAGGATGTTCATGTGAGGGTTGAGCCCAGCCTCGCTGGAAGCTTTCCAGGCATATCTGTCCTCGCATTCAGGCTCGGCGGGCTGGACCTCTCTAGGGGAGGTGGGCGTGTCGAGCGGCTCATAGAAGAGGTTGTAGGCGAGGTGAGGGGGAGCTACAGCTTGGAGACGTTAAAGGATGTTCCCATTTTTCGTGCCTATAGAGACTTCTTCTGGCGGATAGGCATTGACCCTACTAAGATGAGGCCCTCATCCGAGGCTCTAGTCAGGCGCATCCTACTGGGGCGAGAGTTCCCCCGAATAAACCCTCTCGTGGACCTCTACAACCTAGCCTCAGCCAAGACAGGCGTGACCATGGCCGCCTACGACGTCTCAAAGGTCTTCGGACAGCTTAGCCTGACGTGGAGTAGGCGTGGAGAGCGGTTCAGGGGGATAGGGATGGAGAAGGAGCTCATTCTAGAGGGTAGGGAGGTGGTTCTGAGGGACGAGGCCGCGGTCCTATCAATATATCCATACCGGGACTCGGAACACTCTAAGACAGACAACACGACCAAGTCAGCGATAGTTGTGATATGTGGTGTGCCGGGAGTTGAGCACTCAACTTTAGCCCAGGCTAAGGAGATAGTACTCCAATACGTTAAGGCAGGTTTAGGGTGAGAAGGAGGGTCGTATCTATAAGTCCCTACTTTGAGTTATCTTAGGGGTGCGAGAGGGGGAATTAGTCTGCCTCGGCATCGAGTCGACAGCCCATACAATCGGTGTGGGTATAGTGGACTCCGGCGGCCGCATCCTTGCAAACGAGCTAGAGACCTATAGGCCCCTCAGGGGTGGGATCCATCCTCGTGAGGCGGCCCAGCACCACGCCGCAGTCGCTCACCGAGTACTGGAGAGAGCGCTGAGAAAGGCTGGAGTAAGCCCCCTCGAAATAGATGCGGTGGCATTCTCCTATGGCCCGGGCTTAGGGCCCTGTCTCAGGACAGGAGCTACCCTCGCGAGGGCTCTAGCCCTGAAGCTTGGACGCCCCCTCATAGCAGTGAACCATGGAGTGGCGCACATAGAGATTGGGAAGCTCCTCACAGGTTTTAGGGACCCGGTCGTCCTATACGTCGCCGGAGGCAACACCCTCGTAACAACTCTGCACGAAGGCAGGTACAGGATACTGGGCGAGACACTTGACATTGCGGCTGGCAACTGTCTGGACGCCTTCGGCATAAGCGCCGGAATAGGCCCCATGCCCGCCCCTGAAGAACATGCGAGACGCGGCAAGAAACTACACAGCATGCCCTTCAACGTAAAGGGCATGGACGTCTCCTTCTCCGGGATACTTACATCGGCTGAGAGGCTTTTGGCTGGAGGGGCTCCGGTAGAGGATGTATCACTTTCAGTGACCGAGGCCGTCTACGCCATGCTGACGGAGGTCCTCGAACGGGCACTGGCCCTAACCCTGAAGAAGGAGGTTCTCCTAGTAGGCGGGCTGGCTAGGAGTAGGCGTCTACAGGAGATGGTAGGGGAGATGGTGAAGACCCATGGGGCAGAGTTCAGGCCAATACCAGACGAGTATCTGGGCGATAATGGGGCAATGATTGCTTGGACAGGCATCAAGATGCTCCAGTGCGGCCAAGTCACGACAGTAGAGCAGAGCTTCGTCAGGCCGAG
>CAKZUF010000042.1 GCA_937921685.1 uncultured archaeon | reverse complement strand
CCCTCCCCCAATCCTCTCCCCCACCACCAACTTCTTACAAATTTGCGCCTGGGCCGGGATTTGAACCCGGGTCCGGCGGGCGACAGCCGCCGATACTAGACCTGGCTATACTACCCAGGCCCTCGCTAGGCTTCCGCTGCTAGGTTGTCGTTGGTTGTTTTTAAGTTTCACCAGGCCTTAGGGGCGGTTAAGGGAGGATGGCTGGTTTTTCGGAGCAGCCCTCTTTTGGGGCTTCGAGGGCGGTGTTTGTAGGTGGGTTTTGGGAACATTTAGGCGGCTGGGTGTTTGGTCTAGGCGCTGGAGTTGTCGCGAGAGGCGCTGAGAGTGTGTGAGCATAGAGGTGGCGGACATGGCTGCAAAGCCAAGCTGAGCCCCTGTCAATCTTCAGCTCCTGCGAGATTGGCTGGAGCATCATTAGGGATGAGCGTGTCGAGCCGCGTAGCTGTGTGGTGTACTGTGCTGGAAAGAAAAATAAGCCGCCGTTGACTAAAGCTCATCTGTGGCGCCTGTCAGTTTTCTTCCTTCAGAGAGGCTATGGTCTATTAACGCTGGGGAGCTCCACTATGTCTTGAAGGTGGTGGATGACGGGTCGCTTGTTAACGTACATTTTGGTGGTCGTGCGGATTTCGCGGGGTCAATCCAACTAGGTGGCCACTTCCCCTTTGAGCCTGGGCTTCACCTCTTGCGCGAGGAGTATAGCACGTTCGGAGGTATCAGGTTTATGGAGCCATGCCTCAAGGCCGAGCTTCCAGGCGGGGTGAGGGACTGCGTCCTAAGATATGAAGCCCACAGGCTAATTGATGAGAATGAACTCTCAATAATGCTTAGAGATATCGGGTACAGCCTCCTCGTCGACCTCCACTATCGCGCATATCCAGAGTATAATGTGATTGTTAGGTGGGCTGAGATCCGCAACTCAGGACCAGAGCCTGTCATCCTTGAGGAGGTGCTCTCTGGGGCTGTATCGCTTCCGCGGAGAAGCGGCTGGCGCATGACTTTCCTAGCGGGCCACTGGGCAGGCGAGACGAGGATTGTTCAGGAGGATCTCAAGGCGGGTAAGAAGGTCTTAGAGAGCAGGCGGGGTGTGACGAGTCACCAGCTTAACCCCGCTGTCTTCTTTGACGCCGGTGATGCTAGTGAGGAGGAGGGCGAGGTTTGGGGCTGTCTGCTGGCTTGGAGTGGTAACTGGAAGTGTGTCTCAGAGTACGTGGGGCATGACCAGCTCAGAGTCTCAATGGGTGTAAACGACTTCGACTTCAGCCTCTACCTAGGCTCGGGGGAATCCTTCAAGACCCCTAAAATGGTCTTGACACGCAGTGAAAATGGTTTCGGTGCGCTGAGCAGATTCCTCCATCGTTTCGAGAGGGATGCAGTATTGCCGAGAAACAACGCCAAGAAGCCGCGCCCGATAGTCTACAACACTTGGGAGACGCTGTATTTCAACGTCAACGAGGAGAACCTAAAGCGGCTGGCAGACCTCGCCGCGGAGATAGGCGTGGAGGTCTTCGTGGTCGATGACGGCTGGTTTAAGGGTCGTAATGATGATAGGGCCGGTCTCGGTGACTGGGTTCCAGACCCGGAGAAGTTTCCCCATGGGCTTGGCCCCGTGATTGAGCATGTCAAGTCTAGGGGGATGATTTTCGGAATCTGGGTGGAGCCGGAGATGGTGAACCCAGACAGCGACCTATACAGGCTTCACCCCGACTGGGTATACCACTTCCCAGGAAGACCTAGGAGCGAGATGAGGAACCAGCTAGTCTTAAACCTCTGCAGAGAAGATGTGAGAGAATACGTCTTTGACTGGCTTGATAGGCTGCTCACCGAGAACGACATCGGATTCGTCAAATGGGATATGAATAGGAGCTTCAGCGAGCCCGGCTGGCCCGACGCCCCCCGCGAGAGGCAGAGGGAGATCTGGGTCAGACATGTCCAAGCCGTATATGAGATCCTCGACGAGCTTAGGAGGAGGCATCCGAGCGTGATCTTTGAAGGATGCTCTGGTGGAGGTGGAAGAGTTGATCTTGGGGCGATGGAAAGGTTTGACCAGTTCTGGACAAGCGATAACACTGACGCCCTCGACAGGCTCTTCATCCAAGAAGGGTTCACGATGGCTTATTGTCCAAAGACCATGGGGGCGTGGGTGACAGGTGTCCCTAACTTCCTCACCAACAGATCCCTCCCCCTCGAGTTCAGGTTCCACTCGGCGATGATGGGTGCATTAGGAATCAGCATCAACCTGCTGGAGATGAGTAAAACTGAGATCGAAGAGGCTAAAATGCACATAGAGTTCTACAAGAAGGTGAGGCATATCGTGCAGGATGGAGACCTTTATAGGCTCAAGAGCCCGAGAACAGGAGAGTTCGCCGCCTTCCAGTTTGTCACGCCGGAAAAGACCGAAGCGCTACTTTTCATCTTCTCGCTACAGCAGGGATTTGGGAGGCGTGTGCCGGGCATAAGGCTCCGCGGACTTGACCCCCACCTTGCCTACGAGCTAGACGGCAGCGGCAAAGTATTCAGCGGCTCATACCTCATGAGCTATGGCCTAGACCTCGGAATTAGAGGTGATTACAAGAGCATGTTGGTCCACCTTAAGGCCAAGAAGTAGGGGGAAACATGTCGCCAACTACTAATTTCCATCTCGCTGGTGAGGCTTGAAGGCAGTAGTCCTTACACGGGGAGAGCCAAATCCAGTTATAACTAATGTGCCGGAGCCCTCACGTCCAGGGCGAGGCGAAGTCTTGGTCAAGGTGGAGGCCGCGGGCGTCTGTTACCGCGACCTCCTTAACCTGCGGGGGATGATGCCTAGGGCCAAGCGCCCAGTCGTTATGGGGCACGAGTTTTCAGGAGTTGTCGTCGAGCTGGGTGAGGATGTAGAAGGCCTACACATTGGCGAGAGGGTGGCTGGCCTTCCACACACGACATGCGGCGGCTGCAGATACTGCCTCGAGGGGAGGGAGAATCTCTGCAGAAACAGGCTTCAGCTCGGTGAGGAGAGGGACGGCGCTTGGGCCGAGTACATAGTGGTTAATGCGAGGGACCTAGTTAAGGCTCCAAACACGGTTAATCCACCGGACGCATCAATAACCGGCTGCGTCCTAGGGATGATAATTCACGCATTAAGGAACCAGGCGAGGGTTAGGGCAGGTGAAACGGTGTTGGTTACCGGCGCAGGAGGTGGTGTCGGAATCCACGCGGTCATGATATCCAAGCTGCTGGGATGTAGGGTGATAGCAAACACCTCAAGCGCCTCAAAGGCCGAGAGAGTAAAGCAGGCTGGGGCCGACCACGTAGTCATAGGTGTTGAACAACTCTCCGCCAAGGTCAGGGAGATAACTGGAGGAGAGGGCGTTGACGTAGTTTTGGAGTGTGTGGGCGCCCCCACGTTCGAGCAGTCGCTAAGGTCGACGGCCTGGGGAGGCCGCGTAGTCGTGATTGGGAACGTCTCAGTTGGTGAGGTAAATGTCCCCCTAGGCTACATGATACTTAGAGAAAATGTCTTAGTTGGGGCTGTGGGCTCGACGCGAAGGAACATGGATGAGGCGCTGGAACTGTTAGGGTCTGGCCTCCTCAAACCAGCCATCACACCACTGCCGGTCGAAAAGGCATCAGAGGCTCTAGGCATCGTCGAGAGGAGGGAAAACGTTGGAAAAGTAGTCTTGGTTTTTTGAAGATGAGAGTGATGGTTGGAGTTATAAAATAGGGTTAAATAAAGCGTGAGCAGCTAGAACGGCCGAGAACCGTAATTGGCCCATCTCTGCACCTATACGGGCGGTAGGCGGAAAACAGGGTTATTCAATCTCACGCTAGGCTCTTCACGGGTTGTTGTGGAGTCTATTTCCGAGGAGGTGGTCCCGCCTCAAATAGTGCCTGAATCTGTCAGAAGGTATGGAGTAGGCAAGCTTAACCAGGATGGTGGGGGAAACGTCATTATCCAGTGGTTCAGGAGGAGGTCGCTCATTAAGTATATTGTGAACTGGGGTAGGCTCTCATCCCTCTTCCCAGTCCATCTCACCACCGCCTGCTGCTCGGTGGAGTTTGCGGGAACAGTCAGCCCCCGATACGACCCTGAGAGGTTTGGAATACTAAACGCGGTCGGCTCCCTCCGGCAGTCTGACCTCCTCATCGTGGAGGGGACAGTCACCACTAAAATGGCCCAGAGGGTCAGGATAATCTATGACCAGATGCCTGAGCCGAAGTATGTGATGGCCATGGGCGCCTGCGCAATCTCTGGCGGACTCTACGCGAAAGACTCCTACAACGTCCTCCAAGGGGTCGACGACATAGTACCCGTAGACGTCTACGTGCCCGGATGCCCACCCAACCCTCAGACACTAATACAAGGTTTTGTACTGCTTCGTGACAAGATACTGAACGAGGATTTAGTATGAGTGGGGCGCAGGGTTTTAACACCAAACTCGCGGCCGCCCTAGAGAGGCTCAAACAGGTATTAGGTGATAAGGTTAAGGGAGTGACAGTCGACAAGAAGATCATAAAGGTTGATGTGGCTTCCGAGGCAATAGTTGAGGCTGCGGCGGTCTTGAAGGAGATGGGCTTCGACCATGTGAAGGGTGTGACTGGCGTCGACTTGATAGCTCTTAAACAGAGTGAAAATGCGATTGAGCTGATCTATCATGCTGGAGCCTACCTTGATGATGAGCTCGCCCCCTACGTCGTGAACCTGGCAACCAAGCTCCCGCGAGATAGGCCCGTATCACCGTCGCTGGTTAAAATATGGCCCAGCGCCGAGTATCATGAGCGCGAGACCTACGAGATGCTTGGAGTAGTGTTCGAAGGGCATCCAAAGCTCAAGCGACTACTGCTCCCAGAGTGGTGGTCAGATATCCCGCCTCTCAGAAAGGACTACAGGCCTCCCGGAAGAGAATAACACAACTCATAAATCTCCCAACAGACATCACCACCCCAGAGCGAGGCCGGAGAGGTTGAGCCCGAGACTTGTCATCCTTCTGTTAGCAATTCTCGTCACCATAATCGGTGTGGGTGGCGCCTTTCTCTGGGGGGTGTTTGCAGGGGTTAGGGCTGTGCTGGGCGTACTATTCCGTCTAGGCCTAGCCCTGATACTTGTCGTGCTTGTTCTCGCCTTTCTATTGATGAAGCAGGGGAAGCGATAAAAAATTTGTTGTGGAAAGTAACACTATAATAGAGGCGGTGTGAGGGAGGTTTGGATGCAGGAGGAGTATCAGGCTGGTAAGGAGATATACGTATACGACACCGGCGAGGGGCTTGTCTTCTCCTACGGCCCACAGCACCCAGGCACAGGTCATTTCAGACTAATCGTTAGGGTCTTAGGGGATACGGTGCTCGAGGCAGAGCCTGACCCGGGATTCGTCCACAGGGGGGAGGAAAAGATGTGCGAGTCGAAGACTTGGATTACCAACATTCCACACCTCGAGAGGCCAGCTATCCTCGACTCAGCTGGAATGCTATACCCATACTGCCTAGCCGTTGAGAAGCTGATGGGCGTCGAGCCACCACCCCGCGCAAAATACCTCCGCGCATTAATGGCCGAGCTAAACAGGATTGGGAGCCACTTCTACTACTTTGCCCTCTACGGGGTCTTCCTGGGACTACCAACACCCTTCCTCTGGTGCTTCGGCGACCGCGAATTCATCGTCGACCTAGTCCAATTCATTGGAGGCCAGAGAATCACACACTCATACTTTGTGCCGGGCGGTGTTAGGAACGATGTGCTTGCGAGAGTTCCTCTCAAACTTGTTCAGCACTTCAGGACGTGGTATTCTGAGGCGACGGGTAAGAGGCCGAGCGAGTCTGAGCTATCAGACGACTTCCGCAAATATACTTTACACGTAGCCGACTTCATAGACAGTAGGCTGGACTACTACTGGGACCTGATGCTAGATAACTCGATATTCATAAGCAGGACGCGCGGGGTTGGAAGGTTGACGCCAGACGAGGTCGCAGCCCTCGGCGCCGTAGGCGTGACCCTGAGGGCTTCGGGCTTGAGGAGGGATGTAAGGGTGGATGAGCCCTACGACGCATACCGTGATGTGAAGTTCGAGGTTCCAGTGCTTACTGAGGGGGATGGTTATGCTAGGGCTGTCGTAGCTTTCAGGGAGATGAAGGAGAGCCTCAAGATAATTAGACAGCTTGTTGAGGGGCTTCCCGACGGCCCCTTCAAGCTCAAGCAGCATCCAATAAACATTAGGGTCCCCGCCGGCGAGGCCTTCGCGAGGGCTGAGGCTGCGCACGGCGAGATGGCCTACTACGTCAGGTCAGACGGCTCAGACAAACCATACAGGGTGAGAATACTTGCACCATCCTTCAGAAACCTGATAGTCATACCATATACTGGGCGTGGAAGAAGAATAGCAGACATACCCGTCATATACTGGTCCAACAACTTCTGGCCTGTCGAGTGGGACCGATAGTCGACATAAAAACTAGTAGGGTTTATTCTACCGCTTTCTCTTTAAAATGTAAACCACCACCCCAGCCACGACCACGAGAACCGCAGCGACGAGTGAAATTGTGACTACATCGAACGGTGCGGGCTGTGCCTGAGTCTCAGTTCTTGTAGCTTGCGGTGTTGTTGTGGCTGGCTGCGTGGTCTGTGTCTGGGTTATAGTAGTTGTCGGTGTAGTGGTGGCTTCTTCAAGTGTTACGGTCTCGACAAGTGTGACAAGCTTGGTTACAGTACTCCCTTCTTTGACGATTGTACTCACATATGTGCTGGCCGGTAGAGTGATAGTTTCAATAACGGTTGAACCTCGGAATGTTGTTGTCCGTGTCTCAGTTACTCCCTCAATGACACTCGTATAGGTTGTAGTAAACGGTTCGATATCTAATGTAATGCGTGGAACGGTGTAGGTCATTGCCGGAATGGTAGTGGTGTAGCCTGGAAACGCCAGATAGAAGGTGGCTGGGGCGGTCTCGAAGATAACCGTATTTAGAGCTGAGACTATGTTCTCTCCGCATGTTTCCCTGAGCTCGCCCCAGAGCGGATAGGTGACGGTAAACTCCATTTGACCGACTCTCATTGTAGTGGTGTATCCGGGGCCGAGGCCAGTATAGGTGGTTATCCAGCCAGGGTCTGTGTAGGCCGTGGAGAAGATGATCGTCCGCTCCCTGATCACGGTTGAAATTGTCGCTCCAGGAATCTCAAACGTCCCTCCCCCAATCGTCAAGGTCCGCTCAGGAATCTCCGTCAACACTCTGAAGACAACCACGCATGTTCTACCCGATTCAGAGAATACCTCAATAATCACATAGCCGGGAATAACCATAGTAATTGTTTTCTCACCCCCCTCAACCACGATAGTAGTTAAAATTGTTGTGCCTCCGGTGATCTCTAACACGGTTGAGGTCCTAGTCCTAGTGACCACGCTTTGCGACAAAACACCCGCCGTAAGCCCGACAGCGATCAGAGAGAATATCAGAATAAATTGTATAGCAGAAATGGTTTTATTTGTAGAGACGACATGCAAACAGCGAGTCGCCTCGGGTTGTAGTATGGTGCGCGGTATTTATTTGTTATCTCGCAAATAAACATTTATTAGCGCGGGTACAAGTAGAATCGAATATGGGCAAAATCAAGGTCGCCATCGTGGGTGTGGGGAACTGCGCCTCCTCACTCGTCCAAGGAGTTGAGTATTATAGGGACGCACCTGACGACGAGTTTGTCCCCGGACTCATGCACGTGAGGTTAGGGGGATATCATGTCTCTGACATAGAGTTTGTGGCGGCCTTCGATATCGATGAGAGGAAGGTGGGGAAAGACCTCTCAGAGGCAATCTTCGCTCCCCCCAACAATACTCGAAAGTTCGCCGACGTACCTAGGCTGGGTGTCGAGGTTATGAGGGGGATGACCTTTGACAGCATTGGGAAGTATCTTAAGGATGTTGTTAAGAAGGCGCCTGGCGAAACGGTCGATGTCGCCTCTGTCCTGAAGGAGAGTGAGGCTGACGTAGTTGTCAACTTTCTCCCAGTCGGGAGCGAGTATGCGACTAAATGGTATGTCGAGCAGGCACTGGATGCGGGTACTGGGTTCGTGAATGCAATACCCGTGTTTATTGCTCGGGAGAGGAGGTGGCAGAAAATATTCGAGAGGAGGAATGTACCGATAGTGGGGGATGACGTTAAGAGCCAGCTTGGTGCGACGATTCTTCACAGGGTCTTGGCGAAGCTATTTGTAGATAGGGGTGTCAAGATCGACAGAACCTATCAGCTCAACTTCGGCGGAAACACTGACTTCCTAAACATGCTTGAACGGGAGAGGCTCCAGTCGAAAAAGATCTCAAAGACCTCAGCAGTAGAGTCGCTTATTCCCTACAAGCTGAGCGAGAGTGACATACATGTCGGGCCCAGCGACTATGTTCCGTGGCTTGGGGATAGGAAGTGGGCGTACATCCGCCTCGAGGGAAGAAACTTCGGGGACTCGCCGCTGACTGTGGAGGTCAAGCTAGAGGTCTGGGACTCACCCAACTCTGCCGGCGTGGTAATTGACGCGATAAGGTGTGTCAAGATAGCCAAGGAGAGGGGAATCGGTGGGCCCCTTATATCGGCTTCAGCCTACCTTATGAAGTCTCCGCCTATACAATACCCAGACGACGTTGCGAGGACAATGCTCGAAGAGTTTATAGAGGGCAAGCGGGAGAGATAATCCACCAGCTAGGGATAGGTCTCGACTATAGTTTATTTTTTATTTCGTTGCGGTAGACCGCGACCATCATAAGTGCCAGAGAGGCTGCTCTGATCAGTGCCATGACTTGGGGTGGTGAGGGCGGCATGACTGGGTTGTAGTCGCCAAACCAAGTCAATATTATCGCTACGTTGCTTATTTCTAGGCTTGGCCAATAGGGAAGCGCGGACCTGGGAACGGCGGCTAAGAATGGGAGGAGCCAGATGACCATCTGCGGCGTGAAGATATAGGACATGATCAGCCAGGATGAGACTGCGAGGAACATCCTAGGAAGTACTGGACCCCTAATTAGCGAGGCCTGAAGGACTAAGAAGGCGCCCAACAGTGCTCCCAGAATCTTAGCGGTGGGCGAGAACTGGTCCCAGAATATCCAGATATACCAAGCATTCTCCAGCCCCCATCCACTATGATACTCTACGAATTGGACAAGCCCGGCGGGGTTAAGGGCCGCCTGTGCAAGGTATAGCGGGCCCGCACCAGCTATGAATCCCAATAAATAGACAAACCTCTCACGCCCCCTCGTCTCAATGAATACTATGGGTATGAGGAGGGCTGTGTAGAGTTTGAATGCAAAGCCCAAGCCGGCCGCCAGCCCACCGATAAAATACCTCTTTCTAAGCAGAAGTACAGTTGAAAGACCTGCAAGCGCTGCAGCATAGTGGTCGAAATTGTAGATGCCGTAAAAAACAAGGCTCGGCGAGACTATGAATAAAAGCCCTAACCATCCTGAGCCACTAAACCTAGAGATCTGTATAATAGACCATGCGATCGCGAGGAATGCGGGCAGGCTGAGATAGAAGAAGGCCCGGTAGTAGCCCACTACATCGCCCGCGCCGAGTAGGGCTGATGCGTAGATTGAGAGGCAGGAGGCGGGAGGGTACTCGAAGAAGAAGTGGAAGCATGGCGCTGCGCCGGCTTTAAGCATCTCCCCGCTCTCGGGCCTATACCAGAAGCTGACTATGTCGCTGTATGTGCTCCAGCCGAGGTGGGGGAAGTGTATGAGACCGCTGGCGATCCATGAAGCGACACAAACAACATATACTACAATCTCCCCCTTATCTACTCTCATCTTAAGGTGTTTAGTCTCATCCAGCCTCATTTAAGGCTATTCACCCCCTCACCTCCCAGTCATGGCTCAGGCTAGATTTAAATCAAGCGTGGGAAAGACTAGCCGTAAGTGGTTTAGGCTTGGCGCGGATGCATGCGAGAAAGGGAGGCCGCTCCGGGTCCAAGAGACCCATAAGCAAGGTACCTCCACCCTGGCTCACAGTCTCCCCAAATGAGGTTGAGGCGCTAGTCGTGAAGTATGCGAAAAGCGGCATACCACCCAGCCAGATAGGAGTTATACTCCGCGACCAGCATGGCATCCCCCTAGTCAAACCGATCGTTGGCAAGAGGATGCTTAAGATCCTTGAGGAAAACGGCCTCGCTCCAGAGATACCAGAAGACCTCTCAAACCTCATCGCAAGGGCTAGGAGAATGCACGTACACTTGCAAACCCACCGGTCAGACCGCTACAACAGAAAGAGGCTCCAGCTTGTAGAGGCAAAGATACACCGGCTCGTAAAGTACTACAAGTCCACCGGAGTCCTGCCCGAAAACTTCGAGGTAAAAACACTCTACAAATACGAATAATCAGCAATCCGCCAGCACCATTTCAATAATCACCCACACTATAACCGTAGCATCGCCTCGGTAGCTGAGGCAAATCTGCCGGCAAAACTCAACACACATCCTGGATCGTGCATCAGATAGTCTCCAAAATATCCATAAGCCCTCGCCCTACAGCCGCCGCACACATACTTGTATGGACATGCGCCGCACCCCCCTTTTAGATTGTCCCTATTCCTCAGCTCCCGTAGAACGGGAGAGTGTAGCCAGATGTCTTCAAACCTCTCCCTCCTCACGTTGCCCAGCCTGATCGGCATAAACACGCAGGGCTGTACATCCCCTTCCGGGCTTAAGGCGGCATAGACCCTACCAGCCCCACACCCACCTATGAACTCCGCCATCTCGGGCGTCAGGCCCGGCAGGTTGGCATAGTGGGTAGCTGGTATCACTGCTCCGGGCCCCGCGCAGATGTCACGAGTCATCTGCCTCTGCATCTCAAGCCCCACTCTAGCGAATTGGGGAGCGGTACAGTAGACCTGGAGCTTTTTATCGCCAGCCATACTCTGGATAAGCCGTCTTTATAGGTTCTTCAGCAGCTCCTCTCTTTCAAGTGGGGTAAGGTCTGACTCTAATATCTCTTTCCCCCTCCCCGTGGGTATAAAGTTGAAGCATATGAAGAAGTCCGCGTTTAACTGCTCCGCAAGGTCTATTATCTCGTAGACCTCGGCAAGGTTACTTCTCGTTGCAGTAGTTGCAATGCCGACTGTCACACCCTCGTCCACGAGGTAGTTCACCGCCGCTATCGCCCTATCCCAGCTGCCCCTCACCCCTCTGAAAGCGTCGTGGAGCTCAGGTGTTGACCCGTCTATACTCACCTCTACATAATGCACTATTTTAGACAGTCTTTTAGCGACCTCTCTGCTTATCAATACACCATTAGTAGCCACCGACACATACATTCCACACTCTCGCGCATATTCGGCGACAGTGAAGAAATCCCTTCTGATAAGCGGCTCGCCTCCCGCGAACGCTATGGATGGTACATCGAAGTCTGATAGCTCTTTTACTACCCTGATGGCCTCAGCCGTGTTTAACTCGTTAGGTAGGGGGCTTCCTGCATTCTGATAGCAATGCCTACACCTCAAATTGCACCTATTCGTGAAATTCCAGACCACGAAGAGTGGGGCGCCAGTTACTATGGGTCTTCGCGCCCCAAAGTATGCCACGCCCTTAATTGCCGCTATGATTCCCCTCCTCCAGTAGGGGATCGTTATGGCTTTCTTAAAGGCCTCCATGTCCACTCTCATAGCCCTCATAGCCAAGCGGATTAGGGAGTCAAGGATTGATACTGTAAAAACACATCTCGCACATTTCCCCCTCTTCCTTGACAGGTACTCGTCAAAAAGAATGTCTATCGGTCTTTCTCTACATTTACTGCATCTCATAAAGCTCAGCTTCAGCAAGAATCGCTGTCTTGGCCCCAGAATTACGCGTTGAAGTATGGCGAAGCTGCTCGAGGCGTGGCTTTGAGACAAGCCAGCCTAATTAAACTATTGTATAGTTGTTATTAAGGTTTTCTAATCATTTTCCGGCATATCAACTTTCACCTTTTACCGGCTGAGAAAGAAGGAATTGCTCTTCACTCGACATAGCTTGAGACAATCTTCTCTATTACAAGAAGTTCTAGAGGATCCGTTAGGCCGGATGCTGGAACAGCCTCCAACTGCTCTCTACTTATGTTGTAGATTTCCATTAGGACTGCTGGGGATATTGTCTGTCTGAAAGGCTCGATAATCCCGCCTAGCTCCTCGGCTGTTTTATAGAGTAGTGTCTCCGGGTCCGTGTCGACTGTGGTTATTGCTGCTGCGACTATTTTGTCCTCGTCGCCTCTGAGGCCTGCAACTTTAAGGGCGTCTTGAATCTGCCTCTGGCACGAGAGTCTTAGGAGAAACTCGACCTCGATCCGCTTAGACCTCGCTGTTCCAGATAGGGTGGTTGTGGCTGCGGCTGCGAATGCTGCGACTAGGTGGCGCTCTGATACAACTATATCCGGCCTGCAGAACTGTATTCCCGACAGGCCGCTGAGACGTATCTCGTCCAGCAGTTTCAATGGATCCCTCCTAACGCCTGTTATCAATGCTGCCGCAAACCTGTATGGTCCGTAGCTGGACCTAATCACAGCCGCCATGGATCATCGGGACGATAGCGATCCTATCATCGTCTGATACCTCCACCTCGTACCGGTAGACTGAGCGTGCGTCCACATCGTTTACAAGTATCAGGAGCCCCGGCCTAATTTCTCCACCCTCATCTAGGACTTGGCGTCTCACTGTTTCGGGGAGGAGTTTTAAAGCAGCTTTAAGCGGCATCCTCTCAACCAGCCTAACTTCGATGAGCCGGTTCCCCGCCTCTGTGCGGAGATGTCCATAGAGTTGTACTATCAAGACGCACTACACCCTAAAAATCTCAGAGAGGAGACATGCTCTTCATCGGGCGGGAAGCCCTCAGCGCAGGTCGGTCTCATCACATAGGAGATATTCGCTAAGCGTTGATTTAGACTTTACCTCAGCTAGCGACAGTAGTATATGTCCTGTTCCGATATACTAGCGGTTTGAGGTCCGGCCTCCTTATAACAACGTCTAAAACTTCACAGAGTATCAGGTCGTGGTCCCCGGCTTCGTAAATCCTGAATCTCCTGCAGACCAAGTATGCTGGAGTGTCGCGGAGGAGTGGGACTTTTTCAGGCCCCTCCTCATAATTAACTCCCTGAAATTTGTCATGGTTTTTCTTTCTACCGGCGAATAACTCGCTCAGCTGTTCTTGACCGCTGGATAGGAGGTGTATCGCAAATATCTGGGCCTCTTTGAAGGCCTTGTAGGAGTGGGCCGACCTGTCAATTGCCATCAAGACGAGTGGCGGGTCCATAGAGACTGAGGTGAAGGAGCTGACAGTCATGCCATAGGCTCGGCCGCCGACCCAAGTCGTGACAACCGTCACGCCCTGAGGATATAGCCTCATGAACGCTTTTAGACCATCCTGCCTAGCGGCAAGATCTCTCTGCCCCACATCCAATACTTCTCCACCCTATTGTTTTCAGCTCTCCAGCCTGATTGCTTTCCGGAATATAATATATCTTCTGTCTCGCATCTCTTGTGAGTGGTCCACGGCGAGAATCCTCTTAGAGACCAGTATGTTGACTAATCTCACATCCCTGTCGCTTACTGTGTGCAGCGTCTACAGAACATCCCTGTCGTCACCAACAACTATGAGTATGTCCTCCTTCCCAAACCCGATATCCGCGAGAGTCTCACAAACCTTAACACTTTGTAGCCTATCCCCTCAGAACTTCTCCAACTCTCGTCTAATCACTGCCACAGGGCTGGCCCCAACTATAATCCGGAGGATGATGGAGGCTGTTAAGCGCCTCGCCAGTCGAGGGCGTATCAGCAATGGTGGAAGGGGAAATTAAGGGATTTATCGGGCGTGATAGACTAGCGGATAGCCAGCAACTCCTAAGGAGCTCTAGGACTATCCTAGCCAGATAAGCTGTAGATTGTAGTGTTCTGTCGCTTTCAAGGTATTTGCTCCCAGCGGCCAGTCTCCGCGGATCTCAATACCGCGTCGAGTATCTGGTTGTTCTTGAGGCCGTCGAGGAATGTGGCGCCCATCGGCGCTACCGGCTTGTCATTCACTATGCAGTCGATGAAGTGGTGTATTTCGTGGACGAAGGTGTGCTCCCAGCCGATTATGTGTCCCGGAGGCCACCAGTTGGCGATGTAGGGGTGTGCCTGCTCCGTAACAAGTATCCTCTTATACCCCTGCGTCTCCGCATCACCCTTTCTCTCGAACAGTTCAAGCTCGTTAAGCCTCTCCAAGTTGAACACGAGGGTTCCCTCAGAGCCGTGGATCTCCACCCTGAGTAGGTTCTTGCAGCCAGCCCCGAACCTGGTCGCCTCCACAGAGCCTATAGCGCCATTCCTGAACTTGACGAGGGATATGAAAGCGTCGTCTACAGTGACCCTGCCTTTCTGTGAGGGGTCCTCGGGAAGCGGTCTCTCCTCTATGAAGGTCTTGGCCAGCCCCATCACCGCCTCAACCTCACCCACCAAGTAGCGGGCTAGGTCAAACACGTGGGAGCCGAGGTCTCCGAGCGCGCCGCTGCCAGCCACCTCTCTCCTAAGCCTCCAGACGAGTGGGAAGGAGGGGTCCATAATCCAGTCCTGGAGATACGCTCCCCTGAACTGGAGGACCTTTCCTATCACGCCTCTCTCGATTAGTCGTTTAGCCAGCACTATTGCGGGTACGAACCTGTAGTTGAACGCTACCATGTGTTTGACGCCGGCCTTTTCAACCGCCCTATACATCTCCTCCGCCTCTTTCGCGTTCATGGCCAGTGGCTTTTCGCAGAGGATGTGCTTGCCGCGCTCAGCTGCCTCAATGCATGGATCCTTATGCAAGTTGTTTGGAAGCCCGTTGTCAACTAGCTCGACTTCAGCATCCTGTACTAGCCTACGCCAGTCGGTGTAGTATCGCTTGTATCCGAAACGCTCAGCCGCGGCCTTTACCTGCGGCTCAGTCCGCCCATAGATTGCTACGAGCTTCGGGATGGCGGGGATCTGCTGCATCATCCTCGGCATCTTGATGAAGGCATTGCTGTGCGCCTTGCCCATGAAGGCGTAGCCCAGCATGCCCACGCCTATCTCCCTAACCATTCCCAACCACTCTCCTGACTACCACCAGACCTTCTCCAGCCGCTTCTTGATGAGTAGTGGCTTTAGGAAGGCTGCGGTCTTCTCGACACCGTCCTCCCTACTCATCACCGGGTCCTCATGCTCATAGCTTAGGACGTGGTCGTAGCCCACTTCAGCTAGTGCAGTGATAACTCTCTTCCAGGGGACGTCCCCCCAGCCAGGAATCCTGAAGCGGAACCCCCGCGTGGGCCTTGTCCAAGAACCTGTCGGGATGGAGCCGGAGACTGGCAGGTTCTCCTTCACAAGCTCGCCGTCCTTCGCGTGGCTGTGGTATATCCTGTCGCCTAGCCGCTTGATGAAGACCACAGGGTCTATGAGCTGCCAGACAAGGTGGCTTGGGTCGAAGTTGAATCCAAACTCCTTCTTACCATTCAACACCTTTATCGCCTGCTCTGCGGTCTCGATGTTGTAGACGACCTCCTGTGGATGGACCTCGTGGGCAAACTTGACGCCGTTGGCTGCGAAATGGTCTAAGACCTCTCCCCAACGCTCCGCGAAGAGGGTGAAATACCCCTCGTAGATCCTCTCATATTCGGCTGGGAAGATATACCAGGCGCCCCAGTTCGGACAACCAATAAACCCGTTCACGACACTGACATCTAGCAGCTTCGCGGCCTCGGCAGTCTTCTTCATCCTCTCAATACCATACTTGATCTTCTCCTCAGGCGAGCCCTTGAAGAAGGCGTCAGTCGAGGCGTCGTGGGGGCCGAGTATCAGCTGCCCCTCCAAGTGGTTTGAGATGCCTGAGATGGTCATGTTGTACTTCTCTACAAGCCTCTTAACCTCCTGCGCACCACCATTCAACACCTTCTCAATGTTTAGGTGATTGCTCCCGCGCCAGGCCGCAAGCTCAACAGCCTCATAGCCCAAGCCTGACACATACCTCAAGACCTTCTCGAGCGGCTCCTCGTTAAAAAGAACAGTAAAAATGCCTAGCTTCATAGCAAATATAATGACTGTGAGGAGGGTATATATTCTTTCCAAAGCAAGTCCCCAACGGTTGGCAGTGAGAAACAACACGGAGCGTGAGGAAGAGTTGGTCGGGGCTGGAGCGCGGCTCGATGTGGAGAAGTTCTTGGAGAAGTGTAGAATGAACGGTTTTCAAGTTGCACATGTTCAGAGCGTAGAAGCCCTCGTATCTGTGCTGGCCGATTGGGCCTCGGGCTGGGGTGTGAGAAAGATTGTCTTGGGTGGGCTTTCTAAACAGTTGGCAGAGAGGATTCGCGGCGAGTTTACGGGGAGGGAGTACATGGTTTTGGAGATTGGTGGAGTGGAGATGGAGATTGAAGAGCTTAGAACAGGTTCTCTCGGCGTCTTCCGCGCAAACGCCGGAATTAAGGAGACTGGTGGGCTCGTCATATTTGATAACTGGGCGTCAAACCTCGCATCGCTCATACCAGAGTACTCTGTCGCGCTCTTGGAGATGGGCGAAATCCTCCAAGACTACTGGATGCTCGCACATCTAATACGGCAGACCAGGCCTGGAGGGATAGCAATAATATCAGGCCCCAGCAGCACTTCAGACATAGAGCTGACACACGTAGTAGGTGTCCACGGCCCTGTTGGGTGCGGCTGTATAGTTGCGGGGCTCGAGCTCGATGAGTAGGTCTAGAGTCCTCGGAGCCTTGGAGAAAAAATGGGAGGTCGAGACGCGCTGGCGCAGCATGCTAGCCATGCATCTAAAAAGCAGAGAGGGGATGGCGCGGCTGCAGCAGAAATATTTGGAGGGCGTCTTCGAGTCGCGGAAAAAGTCGGTCGAGAATCTTGAGAGGCTAGTCGCGCTAACCATCGAGTCTGTCAAGAGGGAGGGGGGAAACGTCTATGTTGCAAAAACAGCTGAGGATGCCCGGAGATACGTAGCTAGTCTCGCCGAGAGCAGGGGGGTCAAATGTGTAATCAAGTCAAAGTCTATGACCACCGAGGAGATAGGCTTAAACGACGCGCTACTCAGCCAAGGGGTCGATGTCATTGAAACAGACCTTGGTGAGAGGATCGTTCAGCTAGCGGGGCAGAGGCCTTCTCACATCATTGCGCCAGCAGTCCACCTAAGCCGGGAGGAGATTGCGAGACTGGTTAAGGAGAGGAGGGGGGCCGACCTTCCGCCACAGCCTGAGGCTATCACAAGGTTCTTCCGCCAAGACCTCTGGGCTGACTTTAAACGGGCGGAAATGGGGGTCACGGGTGCTAACATTGTGGTTGCCGAGACGGGTCAGGCAGTACTGGTAACTAACGAGGGGAATGGAAGACTTGTCGCAACGATGCCGAGAATAATTGTCTCTATTGCCGGTGTGGAGAAGATAGTCGAGACTTGGGATGACGCCTTTAACGTGTTGAGGGTGTTGCCGGTCAGCGCTGTGGGCAGAGACGCGACAAGCTACATCACGGTCATAGGCCCCCGCGGAATGTCAAGACACGTCAAGGTGCCAGAATACCATCTGGTGCTCTTGGATAATGGGCGCACAGGCGCGAGCAATGATCCGTGGCTTAAGGATGCGCTCAGATGCATAAGATGCGCCGCCTGCTTAGACGTCTGCCCAACCTACCGCATACTTGGTGGCCACGTCTTCGGAGACATATACTCGGGCCCGATGGGGGTTCCGTGGACAGCCATAACAAAAGGCCTCAAAGATGCATCTGAGATAGCGAAGTACTGTGTATCATGCAGCCTATGCCTACACGTCTGTCCAGTCCGGATAGATATCCCCATAACCATATCTTGGATTAAGCATGCATCGGGCGGAAAAACTCTACGAGAGAGGATTCTGACAATGTATGAGTCTTACGCGGTGCTGGGCTCGCGCCTCCCGCGCCTCTTCAACTGGCTTCAAGGGAGCAGGGTGTCGAGAAGACTGATGGAGGGGCTACTAGGAATAGATAGGCGAAGGCTGATGCACAGGTTCAGGGGAGGCAACCTATACGAGATTCTGGGAGAGAAATATCTCAGGAGAAGAAGCGCCGATGTCGTGTATTTCCCCGACACGTATGCCGCCTATATGGACTGGAGCATAGGCCTGCTGGCAGTCAGGGTCCTAGAGGCCTTGGGATACACCGTCGCTGTCCCCAGAACGTATGGCTCGGGGATGCCGTCAATACAATATGGATTCCTCTCAAAGGCTAGAAAAGTCGCCGAAAAGAACGTCGAGAAGCTGAAGAGCTATGCGGAGAATGGTGGGAGGATTGTCTGCTCAGAGCCCACGGCCGCCTACTGCCTCCGCGAAGCCTACCCGAAGATACTGGACACGCCCTCTTCACGGCGGGTTGCAGAGTCTACTTGGGAGCTTACAAGCCTAATAGCGGCTGAATCCAAGACCCTTTCGCCGAGCACCAGACAGCCTCCGAACACCTACGTCTTCTACCACCACCCATGCCACTCGAGGCTCCTATCACCTGGCAGGCCCTCTGAAGACCTCCTGAAAAGAATAGGAATGAACGTGGCTACCGTTGACTACGGCTGCTGCGGAATTGCCGGAACCTGGGGCATGAGGAGGGGTGCTGAAGGCTTCCTCATAAGCGCGGAGATAGGTCGGAGGGTCGCAGAGATCATACTAGGCACGGGCTGCATGGAGATTGCAACGGAGAGCAGCGTCTGTGCACAGCAGCTCAGACAATTCAGCGGGTTAAAGGTGAGACATACAATCCGATATATAGCCGAGAGCCTCGGGATCCAGAGCCGCGAAGAAGTCGTGCTAAACTTTTAATCCAGAGCATAGACGCTATTAAGCGTGAAGGAGGTAATCCTCCCCTACCAGAATAGGGAATACTACGAGATTGAGGTTGAGGGCATCAGGCGTAGGCTCCCATTGCTCAGAGTAGCCGAGGACACTTGGATAGCCTATTTCGACAGTCTAGGTGACAGGGAGTTCATATCCAAATGCGCCGAGAAGCTCTCAGAGAGGCTCAGGGGATGCGACATACTGGTCACATCGGAGAGCAAGGGAATACCACTGGTGCACGAGATCGCCAAAATCCTAGACCATAAGAGATACATAGTGGCGAGAAAAGAGTTAAAGCCCTTCATGATAAACCCACTGGTCACAGAGTGTAAACCGGTGACCAGCAAGGCCCCGATAAAGCTATGCATAGACGGACGCTACGTCCCATACATCAAGGACAAAGATGTCGGAATAGTGGATGACATAGTGAGCACGAGGGAGACCCTCTCGGCATTGGAAAAACTTGTCGTGATGGCTGGCGGGAGGGTCTGCAAGAAGGCTGCAATCCTCTTGGAGGGAGGGGTATTCGAAGACGTGGAATACCTAGGGATTCTCCCGATATTCAAGGCGACAGTCTGAAGTAATAGGCAGAGAATTCCTACTCAGAAGCTGACAACACTCCCAGTATATTACACCTGGATATAATATAGTAGTCTGATCCCTCGAAACTGTCTCAATGGTTAAAGATGCTGGTGTGCGAGTTGCCTCGCTCGCGAAATGCTGGAGTTAAGACAGGTGTCAAGCTGGGAGCTGAGTGGGAGCTGGAAGTATTCGCCACATGGGTGGGGGTCCTCACTACACCGCCTATGCTCGAGGACTGGCTCCTTCCCGCCAGCCATGGCACACTATTATATCGTAAAATACTCCCAACCGGGTGACGTGGTCCTAGACCCCTTCTCAGGGAAGGGGACTGCCCCTCTTGAAGCCTGCGCTACAGGCCGTGTAGGAGTGGGAAACGACTTGGCGCCAGAGGCGTATGTGCTGACACACGCGAAGGTCCAGCCAATCACATATAGCCAAGTGGAGGATTGGGTTGCGAGAAATAGAGACTTTCTGGAGAAGGGGGTCAATGATGACGCTCCCGAGGAGGTTCAGGTCTTCTATCATAGGAAGACTTTGAGGCAGATCTTAGCTGCGCGGGAGCTCTTAATGTATGACTACTCGAGGACTGGAATGTTCGTCAAGGCGCTAATCCTCGGGATTCTACACGGCTCAAGCAGTCTCAGCCTATCGGTGAAATGTTCACACTCATTCTCCATGTCTCCCGGATATGTTGCCAGGTCTAAAAGAGTATTAGGGCTGAAGAAGCCTCTCAGAAACCTGCCCAAGTGCCTCCTAATGAAGGCGAGAAGTGTCCTACAATCCCACACCCATCTCATGGATGGCATTGCATACAGCTATGACGCAAGAAGCCTCCCAATACAGGACGAGTCAGTCGACTTCGTCATCACATCACCCCCATACCTCAACATGCAGACATACGCATGGGACAACTGGCTAAGACTATGGTTCCTAGGGGAAGACTATAAGAGAGTGGCGGAAAAGCTCTTCCACTCAAACTCCCTCCAAAAATTCGCCATCTTCATGGACGGGGTGTTCCGGGAAATCTTCAGAGTATTGAAATGGGATAGGGCATGCGTAGTCGTGCTGGGCGTTGTCAAGAAGAACGGTGAGCGGATCGACCTAGCAGAGTTTGTTGAACCGATAGCTGTGAGAGCAGGCTTCGGTGTGAGGCGGATTGTCTACGACAACATACCCAAAGAAAACAAATATTTAATGTATCTTGATGCTAAGCAGGGCGTTAGCGGTGAAGTCATACTGGAGCTTGAGAAGGGGGACGTGGTTGAGAATAAGGTAAACATTAATTGGGGTGGTGGGGCCCGGCTTAGGGGTGTTGTCGTGCCTTGATACTTGAGACTCACGGCGAGGTATGTAGGCTCGGCTACCTCCGCCTGATAGTGGGAGCAGCCAAGACAGAGTCCCATAGCAGAGAGGTTTCTCCAGGATTTATTGCCGCAGTGTTGGTGGAGAGTCTGAAAAAGCTTGAGGAGGGTCATCAAGTAGGGCAAGACATCGTAGGCTTGATACGGAGCCCTGTTGCTGCGAGAAACTATGTCTCGTTTGCTGCGGAGCTAGGTCTAATTAACCGGCAGACACAAAGACTCGGGGAGAATGGAATCATCTACGCCTTCACAAGAAGCATATCACCTATTGACGCATACCTAAAAGGAGAGACAAAGCTAACACTCATAGATTTAATTTCTCTCAAACCAGTGGACAAGGTCTTCTTCACCTGGCTACTACTAACACAAGACTACCTAATACTCCCAGGCATAATCAGGTGGGCCATCGAGCATGAAGCCTTCGCAAGAATAGACGCCATGAACTACGTCATGGAAGAACTGTACCCTCAAGCTCTGGCATCGCTCCTAACGGCAGCGGGGAAGAAGGCGCGGGGAGAGATTCTCTCCAAGATAGAGATGGCTAAGAGGTTTAGGGAGGAGAGGCTGAAATACGCCACAAAGGCCCTCTGGATCAGGAGTAGCCTCTACGCCAAGTACCGGCACGTAGTCCCACCCAGGCTTGAATGGCTCGTCGACCTGGGGGTACTCAACAGATTTAGGAGGGGGAGGTACACCGTCTCTGAACAGATACTGAGCCATAAAGAGACGGTGGCTAAGGCGCTCACCTACCCACCATCACGGATCCGGGAAAACATATTCACAATGCTAGCACCACTATTCATCCCCTACACAGGCAGGCCCTCCAGAGAGGCGCTAAACAGAGAGCTAGTCCAGACATTCAACACAATGTCGGCTTGGCTGGGAGGACCGGTAAAGGTAAGCCTATTAGAGATGGCAGTCTGCATGAGGCTACTCGAAAACAACCAAATAGCAACGCCCACTATGGTCCGAGACACAATAAACAAACTCTCAATCCTATACCCCGACAAGATCTACCTAACACCAGGCCCAGACGAAAACCTCTACCTAACCAAGATAAGCCTCGGACCAAAAGAAATAGCCCAATAATGCCCATGCGTAGCATTAAAAAATAGAATAGCGTGTAAGTTGTGACAGTGTTTTTCAGGAAATAGGAGCGCTATGGATTAATTGTAAAGATTTAAATAAAGATTTATATACTGGTGAGTATAGGGAATCCTGAATGAAAAAAAGAGGAGAAAAAATAGTATCGGCCACACTCCTCACAGCCTTTCTACTGATTTCGGTGCTATCGACCATACCTGCTGGTAGTGCTCAGCAGCCAGCCTGGCTTCCAGTCCCAAGGGAGCAAGCAGTTATTATCGAGACCGATGTGGATCCCCTCTTTGATAAAGCAAACCCATTCATACCCGGCGGTACCCAGTGGGGATCCGGCTGGCATCAAAACGTGGCAGAGTGGGACTGGTACATAAACTACATAACAGGGGAATATATCCTCTGGCGAATAAGCGGATGGGAGTACAGAGACAACTTCAGAACATTCATTTTAAAAATTAGGGACGGTGTCAAGTGGAATGACGGTGTACAGTATACCGCGGACGATATAGTATTTAGTGTGAACCTGCAAAAACAATACTTTACGAGTAGCTTCATATCATTGAACGTGGAATCCGCCCGAGTAATAGACAAATTGACGGTAGAGATTAGGCTGAAGGAGCCCAACCCGCGCTTCCATCACGTCTTTAGGATGTGGGGACCCAACGGGGAGTGGGTGAGACCTAAGCATGTATGGGAGGGTAAAGACCCGTTAACCTTTACAAACTGGCCACCTGTTGAGACAGGACCATACAAACTGTGGAAAGTCTTCCCAGATCTGAAGATGTATGTATGGGAACGCGTCGAGGATTATTGGGGTAAGACGGTTCACGGGAAGTTCCCAGGACCCAAGTATGTAGTGTGGCGGCGTGCGCCACCAGCTGATGTAGACCTTGCAGACTTTCTCAGAGGTGACGTGGATTCGCCAATTCCATTCCTATTCACAGTCGACATGATTAGAACTGCAAAGGCATCTGGCATCCCAATGGTTGAGGCCCCATTCCCAGACCCAGTGCCCTTTGGAATACAGTTCAACATGGCGAGATATCCGCTAAGTCTCAGAGAGGTTAGATGGGCCATAGCGTATCTCACAAATAAAGAGAAAGTGGCAAGACTTTATCCACTTGCACTGGAGGGTAAGCCTGCCTATTACATGCATGCAGATTGGGGGGCATTGAAGAAATACGAGTATGCTGATCTGTATGAGAAGTACAAAATCGAGTACAACCCAGCCAAGGCCGAAGAGCTACTAAAGGGCCTGGGATTCACTAAGGGCCCTGATGGGGTCTGGGTGACACCAAACGGGACCAGACTGTCATTCACGATAACGACGTGGGGTCCACCGAGTGTTGAGAATCTAATAGCAAATGTATTAGCTGATGAGCTTAACAGATTTGGTATCGAGGCGGCTGTTTTAACCCCCTCAACTGCCACGAGGGAGGAGATGCGGCGCACAGGAAACTTCTGGATAGATGTGGAAGTATCCCACCTCCCACACGGTATGTGGATATCTGGGGACATCTATGAAGGTGCGCTAAGACATCACAGCAAAATTAGGGGCGGTGAGTGTGGTAAGCAATTCTGCAACCCAAGGCTTGACGAGATAGTTGACACGCTAAAGACTAGAGATCCCGAGGACCCCGCAAACGAGCCTCTATACCGAGAAATAGTGGAGATGTTCTTGAGGGAATTGCCATACCTACCTGTGGTTGAAAAAGTCTTCCACCCTGTCTTTGGAACCAAATATTGGGTTGGATGGCCCACCACCGACAACATGTATATTATCCCCTATAACTGGTGGCCCCAGCTGATCTTCATACTCTTTGAGCTGAAGCCAGCTCCACCTGCACCTCCGCCGCCCGGCCAACAGACAGTAACGCAGATAATCACTACAGAAGTTAGGACAACTGTTGTCGGAGGTGAGACGATTGTGCAGACAATAGCTAGGACAATAGAGCAGACGGTGACAAGGGAGGTTCCAGTCGAGATTGTTCCGGGCTGGGTCTTACCAGCAGTTGTTGCAGGAATAGTGGTAGGAATCGCGGGGATAGCGGCTGGGCTTCTAGTTAGGAGAAGGACCAAATAGTTCTCCAAAGTCATTTTTTTATGTCAATCTACATGCTGTATTACAATATTTAGTGTGCTCGCTGTTGTCCCCATTCTCACACCACAGCTACATGCGTCGATAGTAGTCTTCACCGCTTATACCTAACTTACCCGTGAAAAAAATTTATAGAGGATAACCCCTCCTCAGTGTCTTGAAGTTGGAGTATGGCGCATGCGGAGGTTAGGTCTTATAATGGTGCTCCAACCCTCTTCGTCAATGATCAGCCTTATCCGCCATATGCATATTACCTACCAGTGCCCATTAAGACCTATATTGAGCAGTTTAGGGACGCAGGTGTTCATCTTTTCACTTGGGGCTGGAGCGACATAATTAGTCACTCGAGAGATTTATGCTGGATAGGGCCGGAGACCTATGACTACACTGCCTTTGACAAAGAGGTTGAGACGTTTGCCAATGCTGACAAGGATTGTTATATATTCCCTAGGTTAGCGGTCTCTCCACCTAGATGGTGGTATGACCTCCACCAAGATGAAATGAACGTATATGATGATGGAGAGAAGGAAGGTGTCTCACTAGCTTCGATCATATGGAGAAATGAGGCCGGGGAAGCGCTTAGAAGACTTATAAGACATGCCATAGAAGGGCCGCACGGCGATCACTTCATAGGCTTTCAAATAACAGGTGGAGTCAATGAGTGGTTTTACTGGACTAGAAAACTGCCAGACTTTAGCGGCCCAGCTCTCATATCCTTCAGGAAATGGCTGAGAGGCAAATATCAAAGTGACGTTGAGGAGTTACGACGTAGGTGGGGGAGGCGAGACATCGATTTCGATACTATCACCATACCTACAAAAGAGCAGAGAATGTCCAGCGACTTGGGGCTATTCAGAGATCCAAGCCGAAATGTGGCTGTCGCCGATTTTTACCAGTTTCTCTCAGAAATCACAGCTGAAGCACTCTTATTTTTCTGCAAAGTGGTTAAAAATGTTACTCGCGATCATATCGTAGGGGCCTTTTATGGCTACCTACTAAACGCTACTGGTTTCCCATACTACTCACAGCATTGGGGTCATAACGCCCTCATGAAAGTGCTTGAGTCGCCGGAAATAGATTTTCTCTGCGCGCCATATCAGTATCATGACAGGGGGCCCGGAGGGGTAGATGGTCTTCAGGCTCCAATAGACATGGTCAAGCTCTACGGTAAGCTTTGGTTCACAGAATGTGACCACTTTCCATATTCGTGGAGACATGGACTAGCTAAGACGCTTAACGAGACCCTCGACATTCATAAGAGAGACTTTTCGCATAACTTGGTTAGAGGGGTTGGCCTCTGGTGGATGGACTTATGGCCAGAGGGCGGATGGTATGATAACCCCGAGATACTGCGTCTCATATCGAGACTAAAAAAGATTGGTGAAGCAAGTCTAAAACTTGATAGATCCACAAAAGGCGACGGAGTTGCCGTAATATTAGACGCCGAGACAGCCTTCCACTTAAGACTAGGGACCGAACTCCTAAAGCCGCTAGTCTTCGACCAGCTCATACACGAGCTCTATAGAATAGGCACAAGGGTAGACATCTATCTACACGAAGCCTTAGCAAATCCAAACATGCCTGAATATAAATTGTACATCTTCCTCAACACTTTCTATCTTACCAAAAACGAGAGAAAGGCCATTAGAGAACGGATCCAGAAGGATGGCAAAACAGCCGTTTGGGTCTTCTGCCCTGGTTTTCTAAGTGAAGATGGATTCTCAACCGAGGCGATGAAGGAGCTTACCGGTATGAAGATCGGATTCCACGAAGTTAGAACCTTCTTCGAGAAGGCTACACCACTATTCATCACAATAACAGACTTTGAGCATCCAATAACATCAAACCTTCCGGTAACAACCTTCGGAACCTCTACAAATGTTGGGCCAATTTTCTACACACTTGACCCAAGTGTAAGAGTGCTAGGAAAGCTGCTAGTGCATCAGCACTGGGTTACAGGAGAAGAATGGCCCGGCTTCTGCATAAAGGAGGCCTCAGACTGGAGATCTGTTTTCGTAGCAGTTCCCAAAATACCTGTATCCATTCTGAGAAACATAGCGAGGTATGCCGGCGTGCACATATACAGCGAGGACAATGACATAGTCTACGCTAATCAATACTTCTTGGCGATACACTCAAGAAAACCCGGAACGAAGACCATAAGGCTCCCTGAGTTCACACACGTATACGACATTATATCTGAAACATATGTGGCGCGCGACGTAAACGAGTTTGCTGTAAAAATTGGTCAAAACGAGACGCGGTTATTTTTCTTAGGAGAAAAATCAATCCTTGGATTATAATTTCCTAATTTGCACGCTAATTGATGAGAGCTAAGTATAGTGTTTAGTGTTATGACCCTGCGTGGGTAACTGAAAGGAGTTATTTCTATGGTGTTGAGATTTTAGTGTGGCCTTAATATTACGTTGTATAAACCTTTTTATTGAGCGCAATCATCATTTCCTCGATGAATAGGAAACTTAAACTGGGTGTTGCGGGGCTTGTACATGATCATGTATGGGGGTTATTAGACCAATTCAGGCAGATCGAATCTGTTGAAATTGTATCTGCTGCCGATCACAACCCTCCCTTGCTTGAGAGAGCTTCAAATTTATACGGCATTAGGCGGATCTACCGTAACTTTTCGGAAATGTTTGAGAAAGAGAAAATAGATATTACACTGGTCTGCAATGAAAATGCAAGGCATGCCGATGTAGTTGAACTAGCTGCAGAGAACGGTATTCATATAATGATGGAAAAACCTATGTCAGCTAATTTGTCGCAAGCTGGTAGGATCGTAAGTGCTTCAGAGCGCTATGGCGTAAAGGTCATGGTCAATTACCCCACTACGTGGAACCCCGGCATACAATATTCACTCCAGCTTACTAGAGAGGGGAAAATAGGTGAGATTTTTCATATCAGGTATCGGGGTGCACATGCTGGGCCTCGCGAGGTCGGTTGTTCACCATACTTTTATGGATGGCTTTATGATAGAGAGCTAAATGGGGCAGGTGCACTAATGGATTATTGCTGCTACGGCGTTAATATCGCTTTATGGTTCCTAGAAAAGCTACCCAATAGAGTCTGGGCGATAGCCAAAAACCTCGTCCGTAAATACATTCCCGTTGAAGATAACGCCATACTGCTGATGGAATTTAAAGACGCAATAGGAGTTGCAGAGGCAAGCTGGTCTCAAATAGGGCCACATCCAATACACGGCCCCATCATCAATGGTTCTGACGGAGTGATAGTAGTTACGGATGACGGAAAGGTCCATATTTGGCAGGTTAAGAATCTAGGTGATTTTAGGGACCTTCGAAGCGAGTCCATAACGCCGCCAACACCACCAAAAGGATACAGAAATGGTCCTGAATACTTTGTCGAGAAAGTCTTGCGAGATGAAGAGATAGAAAAGCCGCTAAATGTTAAGTTTAACATGCATGTTCAAGAGGTTCTCGAAGTCGGTCTTCGATCTGTTGAGCGAGGCACCGTTGTAAATCTCCCACCCTAGCAGGTGTATATCCATGAAGAAGGTAAGGTTCGGTGTAGTTGGTGCGGGTGGAATATCAAATCATTTTCACCTTCCGGAGCTATCCCAGATCCAAGAGGCTGAAGTTGTAGCTATATCCGATATTAAGCTTGATCGTGCTGAGACTACAGCGAAAAAATTCGGCATAACGCGTTGGTATACCGATTACAAGGAGATGCTTGAGAGAGAGGATCTAGATGCAGTGATAGTGGCGACCCCCCATCCCACACATGCAAAGATTACTATAGATGCAATAGAGGCCCATAAACACGTCCTAATTCAGAAGCCCATGACGACAAACGCTAGAGACTCGCTCCTAATAGTAGAGGCGTCAAAAAAGAATCCCGACTTAAAAATTATGGTCCTGCCATTCATATACTATGACACGCCAGTATATGATTACGTTAAAGATGTCTTACTAAACAGTGAAATAGGCAAAATTTGCATAGCTGAAGCGCGAACATCTCACGGCGGCCCTGAGAAGTATCAAGCAGAGGTGGCTAATATGTTCGGAGAGTCGATGGATGTATGGTTTTTTAGCTCCGAGAGAGCGCATGGTGGTGTACTGCTAGATCTAGGCGTATACTCCGTTACTAGGCTCGTTTACCTGCTAGGAAGAGCTAAGAAAGTCTCGGCATTTATAGCTACTCTAAGTAAAGCATCAGAAGTTGATGACAATAATGTCGTACTGATTGAGATGGAGTGTGGTACTCTCGCATTCGCTGAGTCCAGCTGGACACAGGTCCCGGGTCAGAATACGACATCGATATATGGTGACAAGGGAACCATTCACATAAACTACGTTGCACACAACATCGCCATCTACAGGGAAGGTCTAGGATGGTCTTATTTAGATTTACCTAGAGAGAAGGAGCCACAGCATGCCCATAGACACTTCATACGCTGCATACTGAATAACGAGAAACCTATCGGTACACCGGAAGAAGGGCATCACGTAATGCAGGTACTGGAAGCTGCATATGTGTCTGCAAAGACGGGAAAAACGGTGTCAATCTATTAACCATCATTCTGTCCTCCTTTTAACGTCGTCATAAGTTCTCGAAGAGACGCAGTTGCAACACACACGTATCTATCTGCTCCGCCGTAGTATAGGTATACCGTCTCGTCTCGAATTAAGGCGCCACATGGAAAAACCACATTATTAATATAACCCTTTTCCTCGTACCATGCCTCAGGTGATAAGAGGGGATCAAAAGTTCTGGACAACACTTGCGAAGGTCTGTGAGGGTCAAGCAATATACCCCCCACCCTATATATGTTATCATAGGATACGCCGTGATAGAAGGTGAGCCATCCTTCACTTAGTTTTAGAGGTGGAGACGCTAACCCCACCTTCTTACAATCCCATAGACCCGGCCTAGGCTCCATTAGCTTACACGACTTCAACTGTCTTGGATCCATGCCATCTAAATCGGAAATATAATCATAGACCATATTTACGCCTCCAGATCTATGAATGAAGAAAAACCCCTCATTAAATCTCTGCGGAATGATACATGCATCCTTATCATCAATGTCAGGTGGCGAAACGATTTTAGGCCTCGCCCAATTCCACTTCAAATCTAAAAAATCATCAACGTATATCCAAGTAAATGCTACTTTTGGGTGATGGATGCCGTCGTACGCGGTATAAAACATTAGAATACGTTCGCCGACGAGAACCACACGCGGGTCCTCACAACCTGAATGGCCGGGTTGCAGCTTCTGTTCAAAAATTTCGCGGGGAGAGTATATAGGCTCATTTAAAATCTCACTTACATCTAATCCATTCTTACTAATTGCCAAGCCTATTGTTGAAGTCATATCATCTGACATTGCTCTGAAGAAAATATAGACCACACCTTTGAGTTCTATCGCACCTGGATTGAAAGTGCATAAAGATCTCCAATATTTATTGTCGGGCTTAATTATGGGGTTTCCCTCATAACGCTGGAAGAGCCCAATCACTTATCTGGTCACCACTTATATTGTACTATAGAATTTATAAAAGTATTTAAACGGTTGATGTCTGCTCCACATAAAGATAACAAGCAACTCTCCTCCCATCGCCCACTTCAATCAAATCTGGGTCGTTTTCCGCGCATATCTTCATAGCATGAGGGCATCGATATCTAAAGATACATCCCTTTTCCGGCTTCAGCTCACTCAATCTACGAACATCTATACTTGCTGCCTCTATTGTTCTCCCAGCTCGAGGATCAGGTAGCAGCATTGAGTCAACGAGAAGCTTCGTATATGGGTGAAGAGGTTCTTTTATTACTTTAGTCGCATTCCCCACCTCAACTATTTTTCCATGACACAGTACGATAATCTCATCTGCAACGTAGTTTGCAGTGATTAAGTCGTGTGTGATGTAAAGGCATGATATACCAAGTGTGTTTTTCAATTCCAGCAGGTTTTCGAGAAAGATAGCTCGGAGGGAAGCATCAATCATAGAAACCGGCTCGTCAGCAATTAGTAGACGTGGTTTTATTAACAATGAGAGAACAAGCATAAGTCTCTGTCTCTCACCTCCGCTGAGCTGGTGAGGGTACCGTCCTAGAACCTCTTCGGGTCTCATTCCTAAGGTCTTCATGGCATCAACGATCAACGACTTGGCATGCTCACTATCATTAATATGCATCAGTTTCCGGAGGGCGAGATAAAGAACGCGATCAACCTTGTAATATGGATTATAAATGCCATATGGGTCCTGAAAAACAGCCTGCACTTCTCTTCTGAACCTATACTTATCACTTTTAAGCCACTCAGACACCTCTCGCCCTCTATACAAGACTTGACCTATTGTTGGTCTCAGCAATCCCAAGGCAAGACGTGCGATTGTGCTCTTCCCACTACCGCTCTCACCAACTAAAGCCACTATTCCAGGCTTATCTGGGATTGTGAAAGAAACACTATTTAAAGCCACGATACGTTTGGTTCCAAAAAGGCCTAAACCACCGCCAATCTTGAATGTCACAGACACGTTGTCAAACTTTAAAAGATGGTCTGTCAATGTTGCTTTCCACTCTCGCCATACAAGTGACAAGCCACGAGCCTTCCTCCATCAATCTGGAGCATTTCAGGCTCATAGATCGTGCATATATCCATGGCCCAGGGGCATCGGGTGTGAAAACGGCAACCCCTAGGCCAGTTGAGAGGGCTCGGGGCAATACCAGGTATTCCTTTTATCTCTTTTTTCTCTAGCTTAGGAATCGAGGAAATTAATAATTTCGTGTAAGGATGCTGTGGATTATAGAAAATGTCTTCTGTGTCGCCCACCTCAACTACCTTACCCGCGTACATTATCGCCATCCTGTCTACAAGCTGGGCATGAGCAGCCATGTCATGCGACACAAACATCAATGTAACTCCATAATTATTCCGGAGATCCTTTAACAGTTTTAGGAGAGATTTTTGCACCACTACATCGAGAGCTGTTATCGGCTCATCGGCTATGACGAGACTTGGGTTGAGAGCAATAGCTATGGCAATTATGACTCTTTGTCTCATGCCGCCGCTCAACTCGTGCGGATAAGAGCGTAGAACTTCCCTAGGCAATCCCACCACCCCCAGTTTTTCCTCTATGATCCTCTTAGCCTCATTTTTAGTCAGATCAGAATGCTCAATAAGGGCATCAGTAGCCTGCTCTTCAATTCTTAAAACTGGATTGAGAGAGTTCATAGATCCTTGAGGAATATACGATATTCTGCTCCATCTTATTTTATTTAATCTACTCTCATCTAACTCGAGTAGATTTTTACCCTCAAAGAAAACCTTACCTGATCTGATGTAGCCGGGAGGCCTAATTAGGCGTAATATTCCATCTACCAAAGTAGATTTACCACATCCAGATTCCCCCGCGATACCAAATATCTCTCCTTTCTTGACCGAGAGTGATACACCGTCTACAGACTTGTAGTCTCCAAAGATTGACTTATAATAAACTCTGAGGTCGATTACTTCAAGCAACATTGTCCACCACGCATATTCTTTAATACGCATATTTAACTATTGGCTCAACATTTAAATAAGGGTAAACCCGATATTACCGGTCATCTACGTTGGCTTGGACCCTTAAGCGCTTTAACTGTTCGTGCACGTTCATGATTTTTGATAAGACTTATATGTTAAGTGAATCTCCATCTATTTAGGATGTCTTCACAACGCTTAAGCATTCAAAGATACATGATAAGGAAAGTTGTCAGCTACATAATCACACTGTTCTTATCTTTCACAGCCGTTTTCTTCATTCTTAGACTTATCCCGGGTAACCCGATACGCGCATACGTATACATGCTTCGTTCACGCTATGGTTTCGAGCCGATTGGTGATAGAACTATACAGATGTTTGAGGAAATGTTTGGCCTCAATGAGGATGTCTTTAGCCAGTATTTGATATTTCTGAGAAGGCTGATTTTTGAGTTTAATCTAGGCCCATCGTTTATGGCGTTCCCAACTCCTGCACAAGAGTTAATAGCACGACATTTACCTTGGACGATCATCTTGCTATCTGTCACTACGCTCCTATCATGGTTCATAGGTCTCATGCTCGGTGTGATTATTGGATGGAAACGTGGAACAAGATTCGACAACTTTTTCTTCACATTCTCCCTGATTTTCTCACAAGTCCCATACTACATCGTTGCCGTAATTCTACTCCTCTTATTCGCATATATCTTCCCCATATTTCCCTCAAGGGGGGCATATGCCGCATCACTAACCCTCTTTGATATCAACTTTGTCATTAGTGCGATCCAACATGCATTTCTACCCGCACTATCAATAATACTAGTCTCGATGACCGGCTGGCTCATTTCTACTAGAGCGCTCGTCATAACCATAGTTGGTGAAGATTATCTTCAATACGCATTAGCCAAAGGACTAAGTAACAGTAGAATACTCACGAGATACATTTTGAGAAACACGTTGCTGCCACAGACAACAGGGTTGGCCATATCTTTAGGATTTATTGTTACAGGCGCGTTCCTCGTTGAATGGATATTTGTATACCCAGGAATAGGTGCGCTATTCGTCAACGCGATAGGACTGCTAGACTTCAATGTAATACAAGGAGTAATAATGCTTACAATGTTCACCGTTCTTACAGCTAACCTGATAATGGATCTTATCTATCCATTAATCGATCCTAGGGTTGCCTTGACATGAGCGAGAAAAATCTATTGAGTCAACATATGTTAAGGAAATCACTTATAATCCTTAGATCAGCGTTATATTATATAGTAAAATCAAAAAAGCTTCTGGTAGGGACTTCGATCTTGTCGTCATTAATCTTGATAGCAATCCTTGAGCCCCTCATAAATGGCGTTCGGCTGGGGGGTCTTCAATCTTCAGCTATAGGTTACTTCCCGAGGCTACAAATGCCTTCTCTAAATCACCCATTGGGGACTGATCATTTTGGCCGGGATGTCTTTGCGATGTTGATTACTGGGATAAAGAACTCGCTTATTGTTGGGTTTTTAGTCGGCCTTGTTGCCATATCGGCTGCACTTGTTGTCTCGCTCTTTGCTGCCTATAAAGGTGGCGCTGTCGATAATTTACTTAACTCTTTCACTAATGTGATATTGATTTTGCCTTCTTGGGCAATAGCTGCAGCAGCTGTTGCATATATTCAACGGCTAGACTTGACACTTGTGGCATTGATCATCGCTAGCTTCGCATGGGCAGGGCCTGCTAGACAGATTAGGTCACAGGTACTCAGTCTTAAATCTAGGCCCTATATAGACTTGGCTAAGATGGTTGGGGAGAGGGACTCAGAAATCATATTTTTTGAAATTCTTCCTAATATTCTTCCATACATCATCGTTGGGTTTTCCTATGCCGTTATCGGGGGAATTTTAGCAGAGACGGGCTTGCGGCTAATTGGACTGGGGGCCGCGGAAATAATGACACTAGGTCTACTAATACACATCTTCATGACTAGTGGACTAATAATTCAGGGCTATTATCACTTCATCATCGGTCCGGTAATTTCTCTCATATTGATATTTATATCACTGAACCTAATAAATATAGGGCTCGACGAGTTGTTCAATCCAAGACTTAAAAAGGTCACTGGAGAGTAAGGTCTATAACAGAGCCATTTGTTTAACTCCATTCTAAGTTAAAAAATCGAGGGCGAGTGTTGACCAGCCGAAATCTGGCATCCCTAATGGTTCACCAGTCTGGCTATCATAGTTTTCATTGCATGATGGGCCTTTATTCATTATATGAATCACTCTCTGTGCAAGCATTCTAGCCTCATTATCAAAACCATATTTTTTTAGACCGTGGTAAGTGAACCAAATTATATTTAGCCAAGACCTTCCTCTCCAATATCCTCTGGGATTGTATTTTGGATCGTCCGCACTTACCGTAGGTAGGGGAAATGTGGTCCAGTACTCGTGAGGGTTAAGCAAATGTTTAACTAGTTTTTCAGCTTGTTGTTGTGTTGCTACTTCCGCATAGAGTGTGAGAAATGCTGCAGGAGTCTTGACACCAACAACTTTATGCTCTTTTTCATATACATCGTAGTAAAAACCTTTTTCTTCATCCCACATAAGCTCATTAATTCCTCTTGCCGTTGTTTCAGCTAGTTTCTGATATTCCTCCGCCTCATCGTTACGCCCTAATTCTTCTGCTAAATTGGATAAGGTTTTTCTTTGCAGGTATATGAGGCAGTTTAGATCTATTGCCTCTACCGGTGCCATCCTTACTTGACTGTAAGCCATCTTATACTTTTCGGGGTTGTCGTTGAATAGTCTCCTCGGCTCGTCCCATCTCACAGAGTCGTCCCACCCAGATTCTAGGTAATCTACATAACACATTAACTGGTCTCCATCTTTATCTCTTTGACTCCTGAACCATTTATCATATCTGTCTAATGATTCATAGGCTATTTCGGCAAACTTTCTATCTTCTTCCATTTGCAACACTCTGTCAATTGCTAAGGCTAGCACTGGCGGCTGTGTTGTCCATGGTGCATAATCGTCAACATTCCAAAAGAGCCTACAGAATTCTTTGGATAGAAATATCTCGTGGGGGATTCGCCCGTCTTTTTTCTGAGCATAAAAAAGGTTCAGGATCTCTTCCTTAGCCATATCTAAGCTATACTTTGATAATACAATAGCATGGAACGCTGAGTCCCAAAGCCATTGGTGCCTTAAACCGAATTTGCTTGGCATGACGAAGGGGTTTTTAAGAACTGGATGATTCTCTACACGCGCTCGGTTGGATAGTATGACATACCACATATATTTTGAGATTGATTCAAACTCCTTCTTTACCTGATTCTTCTCTGTAGCATTGATCAACATTTCACACACTTCCCTTCTCTTCATCTTCTCTATTTTTTCCGGACTAGCTATAGCTTTGTCAGCGTTAGTATTACTTGCCTCTACGGAGGATTGATGCCCTGCAACTGTCAGAACAAAGTCTTCATCCGGTGCAAGTGACAGATCCAATTCAAAGATTGTATAGGTCTGTTCAATACTCTTGGTCTTGATCTTAGTGTTGGATTTTATGGTGATGAATGGTCCATTACTGGAATAAAAGCCAACTAGTGTTCCATCATAATGTCTAAACTTTGAGCCAGCCATGTCAGCGATTTTACTGCGTGACTCAGGTAAGAACCAGCTGAAGACTTGCATCATTCCGTTAATATTAAATTTTGTCTCAAAATCTGACGCATTACGGATTTTATATATTAGTGTGTCGGCATAAGCGAATAGTTTCTCCTCGAGAACCGCTTCTTCTACTGATATAGTTCTGTATGCGACCCCATCTACCCATACATTTTTTATAATCTTTATTTCTTGATCGGGGATTATCAGGAACGGCTCAGCTTCAAAGTATTCACCGTATGTAAAAAATCCCACGCCCTTGTCTGCAAGCTTCGCGGCTATGAGGTTTCCTACAACTTCCCGTTTCCCATCAACGTATAGGCAAACCTGATCCTCTCCCCTTCTGCTTGGAGCCATGTGCTGTATATCCGTTGTATTAGTAGTGTAATATGGTTTTTCTTGGCTGAAAAATGATAATACGCCATATAATGCAGTTGTCGCAGCAGTTGCTAATAAGGCGGGTAGGATAGCCCTTCTGCTGATCCTCATTCTGTATAAAGTTGTGGAGCCATATTAATATTTTTTGAGATATTTAATATGTAGGGCCGGTCTTGTTGAAAGAAGCGTATGGTCTTGATTTCAATGTATAACTCATACGAGGTGTGGATGGGCTTAAAGAACAACACATGGATGAGATCTAAGCCTTCATAGAACGTGTTAGAAAAATGTAGGGGTGATGTGTGGGCCGCTTCCGTGAGAGTTTGGGAGGTGATCCGGCCACACGTTCCCGTGCGGCCACCTTGTTACAACTTCTCCCCCCTCACCGGGTCTAGGCTCGGGCCACCCAACCTGAGTGGCTCTCGCCCATCCCCAGCTCGGGTGGAGCGATGGGCAGTGTGTGCAAGGAGCGGGGACGTATTCACCGCCCGGTGGTAACGGGCGGTTACTAGGGATTCCGCGTTCACGAGGGCGAGTTGCAACCCTCGATTCCAACTGAGGCGGAGTTTAGGGATTAGCTCCCCCTTTCGGGGTGGCGTCCCACTGTCTCCGCCATTGAACGTCGCGTGCGGCCCGGGGGATTCGGGGCATACCGACCTGCCGTAGCCCGCTCCTTCCTCCCCCTTTCGGGGGCGGTCCCCCCTGAGTGCCCAGCGCCTCTCGGCCGGTGGCAACAGGGGGCGCGGGTCTCGTCCGTTGCCTGAATTAACAGGACACCTCACGGCACGCACCGGCGACGGCCATGCACCTCCTCTCGGCTCGTCCGGTAAGGTCGTCAGCCTGACCATCATCCTGCCGTCGCCCCCGGTAAGGTTTCCGGCGTTGAATCCGATTAAGCCGCAACGTCCACCCCTTGTGGTGCTCCCCCGCCAATTCCTTTAAGTTTCAGCCTTGCGGCCGTACTCCCCAGGCGGCGGGCTTAATGGCTTCCCT
>CAKZUF010000041.1 GCA_937921685.1 uncultured archaeon | reverse complement strand
TACAAGTTGTAGTGATGAATGGAAGGGCTATGATACTTTCCTACACCTCGGCCAAATAGGGGAACGGATAGAAATGAGGCCACAAATATCAAAGGACATTGTCTGGCTTTTGTGGTTGCTTGATTGGTGGTGGGTGATTGCGGGTTTGGCGGGGGTTGTGGTGTGTTGCGCTGGGGTGGTGTGAGGGGGAGGTTAAAAATCCTCTAGCTTTCCTATCTCTGGTGGGTGGGCGTGGGTAGCTGGGCAGGGTTTGATATCGGTGGCCTCAATGTTTATTCGTTTAGGCGTCAAGCCTATCCGTTGTTTACAAGTGATGTGGCGCTTGACGTGTTGTCGGCGGCTGAGAGGGGTGGTGGGGCTGTCGAGGCCAGCCTTGACCTTTGGAGGAGCTGGGAGAGGGTGGAGGTTTCTGGGGGGAGGGTGATTGTTAGGGGTGTGGAGGTTCCTTTGGAGGATTTTAGGAGGGTTGCCAGGGATGAGAGGTCCGTGTATGCGCTGGTCTCGGGCGAGTTGAGGAAGGTTGAGGTGAGGGCTGAGCATTTCTATAAGCTGGTCAAGAGCGGGAAGGGTCATGCTCCGACCCTGGAGATTGATGGGATACACATGCACAGGGTAAGGGATGTCTATCCGGAGGAGGATGCGTACCTGAAGGTGAGGATCGCCTCCAGCAGGTTGAGGAGCGGTGTTGTCCTGGATACTTGTACGGGGCTTGGGTACACGGCGATCTGGGCCGCCAGGCTTGGCGCCTCATCGGTCATAACTGTGGAGAAGGACGTCAACGTCCTCAGGATCGCGGAGGTCAACCCTTGGTCATGGGACCTAGAGTCGGAGAAGATAATTGTTGTAAACGATGATACCTCGCGGCTGATATACAGTCTGCCGGAGGAGGCCTTCCAAGCGGTTATCCACGACCCGCCCAGGTTCTCTCTGGCTGGTGAGCTCTACTCGGGCGAGTTTTATGCCGAGCTCTTCAGGATCCTCAGGCCTGGGGGGGTTCTGGTCCACTATGTTGGGCGGCCTGGAGAGAGGTCTAGGGGTGTGAGGCTGTATAGGGGGGTGTTGGAGAGGCTTCGCGCCGCCGGCTTCGAGGCGAGGTGGAGTCCTGAGCAGAGAGTCGTCATAGCTTTTAAGAGGGGGATGAGGCATTGACCGGTCCCAGCACCTTCACACCCTGGGACCTAGAGGTTGCGAGGTGCTTTACCTCTGGGCTTGTCTTCGAGGCCGCAGCCCATCCCAAGCCAGGGCTCGTAGACCGCGTCAACACCCTCAAAGAGCTAGACGTCTTCAGGTTCACTGCGAGTGCCGCTTCACTATACCCCCACTTCGCCAAGGCCACAGCTCTGGGTAGGAAGGGGAGGGTGAGGGGCGTCTTGGGCCGGCTGGTCCTAGAGGCTGTGAGGGAGATGCTAAGAGTTCAGAAGGGCGGTAACACCCACCTAGGCGCGATCCTGCTGACAATCCCGCTAGCCGCTGCCGCTGGGAGTCTAGATGGGAGGGTTAAAGCCTTGTCTTTAAGGAGGGCCGCCGTCTCCACTCTCAAGGGCCTAGGCTCTCCTGACACTATCCAAATCTTCAGGGCGATAGAGTATGTTAGGCCAGGCGGCCTCGGCCGCGTCCCCTTCCTAGACGTTACAAGCCCCGAGACATACGTTTATCTGAGGAGGCGTAGGGCGGGGCTTTTGGAGGCGCTTGAGCCGTACCGTGGGCGGGACATGGTGGCTGACGAGCTCCTCGACGGCTATCCGCTAGTCTTCGATGTCTGCCTCAAAACGCTCTTGGGGTGTTGGGAGGGGGCCGGCTCCTTCGAGAAGGCTTGTGTTAACGCGCTGCTCGCCGTAATGGCCAGTAGACCTGACACGCATATTGTTAGGCGGCGGGGGGTTTGGGTTGCCCGGATTGCGCAGTCGATGGCTGAGGCTGCCCTGGGCCTCGGCGGAGCCTCCACGGCGGAGGGGCTGGAGGCTGTCCTAGAGCTTGACGGCTATCTTAGGCGTGTCGACGCTAGGCCCGGGTCTTCTGCCGATATCCTCGCAGCCTCTATAGGTGTTAGCCTACTGCTGGGTTGGCGAGTCTAGCTTCTCAACAACCCTCTTGATCTTGCCCGCTATCGCCGTGCCGATCCCTGGAACCTTTGCGAGGTCGTCGATGCTTGCCCTCCTGACGTCTTCGAGCGTCCTGAAGCCTGAGCGCCACAGCATCCTACCCCTGACACGGCCTATGTCGGGTAGTGCGACTAGCTCTAGGAGCTCCTCTAGGACGCCGTGCCTCAGCCTCTCCGTCAACGTCCTGTAGAACGATGCGAGCCTTCTCCTACCCACCACCTCTAGGATGCTGGAGGCGGCGTAGGAGATCCATTCAGCCCTCTCCCGAAGCGCTGCGAAGTCTCCCGGCTCCACGTTAAACTTCTCGTAGATCTCCCTCTCAGGCACCTCGCTGACCCAGGCCCACAGCACCAGCGCATTCTTTAGACTGTCTAGCTGTAGTTCATACTCGTCAGGATACTCCTCGGGGTCTGGAATCCTGACTAGGAGCTCTTCACCCACCTCGTCCAAGAACCGTTTGACGGTTGATGGGCGGATCCTCGAGACCCAGAGGTCTGAGAGGTCTGGTGTGAGGCAGATGAGCTGGAGGGCTGCTAGGGTGGAGAGCCTCTCGACGCCGGCCGTGTATTTGAGGATCTCGACGCAGGTGAGGGGGTCTATGTAGAGCTCTGAGACACGCGCCCCGAGCCTGGTCGCCTCCAAGCCGCCGTTAATGGAGATTAGTGAGTGGGTTTCGAGGAGTTGTAGGACGGAGCTTATCTTCTCTACGAGCCCCTGGGTGCCGAAGATGTGGGCGTAGAATGTCCTGCCGATTATCCTCCTCAACCCGAGCTCAGACCTGGCGAGGCCTGAGGAGATTAGGGAGAGGATGTGGCTCCGAAGGTGTCTCTCGCTGCCGAGGACCGAGTAGACCTTCTCCGGAAGGCCCTGGATATACTTCTCCATCAGGTATTCGGCCTCGGTCCTGCTGTTCGCTACTAGGATCGAGTATCCAATTTTGTCGTATAGCGGCCTCCCAGCCCTCCCGCAGAACTGCTTATACTCAGTCACGCTCAATGACCTCATCCCGCTCCTCGAGTCGAAGCGCCGATACTCCGGGATCACCACCATCCTGGCGGGGAGGTTGACTCCCGCCGCCAGAGTCGGGGTGGCGCACAGCACAGGGATTACCCCTTCTCGAAAAGCATCCTCTATCAGCCTCCTATGAATGTGTCCGAGGCCGGCGTGGTGGAAGGCGACCCCTCTAGAGATCAGCTTGGACAGCCTCTCGGAGAAGGGTGACTCGGCCTCCTCCATTACCCGGCGCGAAGCCTCCTCCAGCCTCTCCCTGCTGGTGCTGTCCAGGAGGTTGAGGTTTACGAGGGTCTGTGCAAGCCTCTCCGCATAGCTTTCAGCCTTCCTCCTCGTCAAAGCGAAGACGAGGACCTGGCCCCCATCCATGAGACACTCTGCTACCAGTCCGCTAATGGGGTCGGCGCCAGTCCTCAGCACGCGGGTCTCGCCGTCTGAGAAGAATATTCGGCTGCCCTGGAGAACACCCTCCCTGAGTGGGACGGGCCTGAAGTCGCTCTGGACAGGTACGGCCTCAAGCCACTCCGCTATGTCCTCTATGTTCCTGACCGTCGCGCTGAGGCAGAGGATCTGTGGCGCCTCGAGCGTCTCGAGGAGCTTTGCTATCGTCATCTCGAGCGTGGGGCCGCGCTCCGGGTCGCCTATCATGTGGGCCTCGTCAACTACTATTAGCCCGATGCTTGAGAGCCATTTGGCGCGGTGGCGTACCAGGCTGTCGGCCTTCTCGTAGGTGGATACTATGACGTCGTTGCTTCCTATCCATTCGCCTGGGTCGTCGTAGTCGCCTGAGACGGCAACAACCCTGAACCCTGGGCCGTTCTCGGAGAGGATTCTCCTGAACTCGACCGACTTCTCATAGGTTAGGGCCCTGAGGGGAGTGAGGTAGAGTATTTTACGCCTGCTTTCGAGGTGTCTGTGGGCTGCCATTATTGCTATGAGGGTCTTCCCGGAGGCTGTGGGTGAGGAGACGACAAGGTTTCGGCCCTGTAGGAGGCCTTTTCGCAGGGCCTCGGCCTGGGGCGGGTAGAGGATCTCTATGCCCTCGCGCCTCAGGGACTCGAGAAGCCACTCCGACAGCCCCGCCTCCTCAACCCTCATAGCTTTTACGCCAGCCTATAGGCGCCTGGCTTAGGCGTATAAATCCTACCCTCGGTAATCATCCTGTTCAGTATCCGATCGATCTCCGCCTTTGTGAGACCCTGCTCCAGGAGCTCCTTCTTCAAGGCCTCGTCATCTGCGTAGCCGTGCTGCTCCTGCAGCTCCCTGATAACGTCTAGGACTAGGCTCAGCTTCTCGCGCACGCTCCGGGGCTTCCCAGTCATGATGACGTCGATGTCTGGCCTGCCGGTCTCAACGTCTATCCCGACCTCGGAGAGGCTCCTCTTCATCAGCCTGACAGCAACCTGTGCATCATCGATAGTGACAACATTGCGGAGGCACGCCCTTGCACGGGCCTCCGCCAGCCTTATCAGGGACTCGAGCTGCCTAGCAGTTATGGAGACAGTCGATGTCTTCTCGTAGACCGCCCTCATGTTGAGGTAGAACTGCTGGAGGACCTCGGCTGCCTCCTGAGTCAGCATGGGCTCGATCTTCTTGGAGTATGCGATGTATTTCTTCAGAATGTTTGGCGGTATCGGAGGCTCCTTCTTAACCCCGCCCTCAACATGCAGTGAGACGATGTGGCTTGAGACCTTCTTATCTGCCTCGGGGCTAGGCTCGTCCCTAAGTACGAAGATTAGGTCGAACCTTGAGAGGAGGGTTATTGGGAGGTTGACGTTCTCGTTGAAGGGCCTGTAGACGTCGTACCTTCCGAGCTCGGGGTTTGCTGCAGCAAGTATGCTGCACCGGGCGTTGAGCGTTGCGACAATGCCTCCCTTCGCTATGCTCACGGTCTGCTGGGCCATGACCTCGTGCATCGCCACACGGTCCTCAGGCCTCATCTTGTCGATCTCGTCGATCACGCAGACACCCATGTCGGCGAGGACGCTTGCACCGGCCTCCAAGACCAGGCCGCCGCCCGCATCCCTGACAACCGCCGCGGTCAGCCCGGCAGCCGTGCTCCCCCTGCCAGAAGTATACACGCCCCTAGGAGCGATCTGTGCAGCGTAGAGGAGGAGCGTCGACTTAGCAGTCCCAGGGTCTCCGACTAAGAGGACATGCACGTCCCCCCTGACCCTGACGCCGTCTGGGAAGACCTTACTCCTCCCCCCGAAGAGGAGTAGTAGGACGGCCTCCTTGATGTGTTCTAGCCCCTCGATCGACGGTGCGACAGACTCTATCAGCCTCTGATAGTTCTGCGGGTCGGCGGCCATCTCCCTGAAGAGCTTCTCCTCCTCAGGCGTTATCAGTAGGGACTCCAGCTCCTTACCCCTGGGCTCGATCGAGACTGTGTCGAGGAATACTTTCCGCGGCTGGCCAGCATCGCCCTGCTCGGCTGAGAGCATTAGTATGCCTGTTACAGTGACCCTGTCTCCCGGCGCAGCTACGTCGACGAAGTCGCCTTTAACCCTCACATCAATGATGCGTGGCAGCTGTCCTGGAGGCAGGTCCTCCGGCTTCTCCTGGACTCCGAGCGTCTGGAAATCCGAGAAGACGGACTCCTCCTCGACCAGCTCGAAAGAGGGCTTCTTCTCGATGCATCTGGGATTCCTGCAGCGTGGGGGTTGCTTGGAGCCCTCAACCATGTAGAGGTTTCCGCAGTACCGGCACCTGAAGGCGGCCCTCTCCAGCAGTGGCCTGACGGCCGAGGCCCTCACCACGATGCCGTCCACGGCTATGAGCTTCCTGAGGTGCTCTGAGCGGATCTTCCTGATCGGGATCGGGTCTGGGAGGCCTCTGACTGCCGCCTTGAAAGACCTGATCAGTGAGGCGTACTCGGGATACTCGAGCTCGAGCTGTTTGTATGCGGCGTTGTCGAGTAGTGGGAGGTAGGTTAGAGGCTCGGCCTGAACCTTCTCTGCGAATTCCCTGTTGAATATTAAGAGGTCGCCGAAATCCACTGGGACCGTCTTTCGGCCAGATACGACAGCCCTCGAGATCATGTCCCTATACTTCTCCTGCTTGAAGAACCGGGCCAGCTCCTCCTCTATAGTCTCAGCCACCTATCCCACCTCCCAGGCCTATAGATTCGAGCCAGGACTCAACAGCCTCCCGTACCCGCAGATACAGCTCCCTCTCCTCATCCACCATGTTGCGGATCAGAGACGGGTCCAGGCCCCTGAGGGCGAAGGCCAGTAGTTTAGACATCCTGAGCGAGACGAGGTCGCGGTAGGCTTGGGCGAGCGCCTTGTAGGAGTCGGCGCCCTTCTCCCTCTGCCCAGCCAAGGCTGATGCCACGCTGTAGTAAAACCTCTCGGGAAGCTCCACCAGCTCGACTGGGCTCCTACGCTCCCTCCATAGGAGCTGGGTCAGCTTCGGCAGGTCTATGACGCCGCCGACCGGCTCAGCCAGGCCCGATTCCCACAGCTTCTCCATCGCCCAGAGCGGCAGCGTTACCTGCGAGCCCTGCCTCAGGTCAGCTAGTTCCCGCCCGCCTATCCTCAGCCGGGCGACGTCACGGGTCAGCTTCACCCTAACCTGGGAGACTATCTGCTCGATTCGCGCCGTGTTTTGGGGCATGCCCCTAAGAGGCTCTAGGAGGTAGAGTTATATCTGCCTATGGACACCTCGGTGAAAGTAATCAATCCACGGTATTACATGGGCCTCGCTCTAGCACCAGTCTTCTGGAAGAGCTTTACGGTCAAGTCCCAGGGAGTTATTATTCCGCTTCCATCCCGGAGAAGGCAGCACTTGGCCTCGCTCGCGAGTAGACTATCCAGGACTGTCTCCAAGTCGTCCCCTGCAGCGACGATAGAGGGTTGCTGGAGGAACTCACCCAATTCGCCCACAGGCAGGTTGAGAAGCCTCTCAGGACTGTCACGGGCCATCTCCATACTCTGGATGGAGCCAAACAAGAAACTCACAGCCGACCTATCGCTCAAAATAACACGGCTGTCCTCAACGACAAGCCTCCTAACACCCTTATTCAGCATCAAGTGGATAGATTCGAGGACCGTCTGGTCCTGCCTGATCGACAAAACCTCTGGACCGGAGCAGACGTCAGCCGCGCGATAGTTTCTTAGGAAGGACCGCACGGGCTTCTTGATGGCCGAGTACCTCAGCACGGTCAAAAGGTCGACAATCCTCGGCCTCCCATCGTTAACCAGGGCGAAGCCAACCCCATACCCTGACATCAGTTGGAGAAGCGACGCTAGGCTGTCACGCCTATCCGCAGAGGGCACAGGCCGGGATATCTCCCCAGAGGTCACCCTCATTACATGCCTCCAGACCTCCTGGTTCTTGACAAGTAGGCCGAGTATTTCACGCCCAGTTACAACCCCCTCTACAATGTACTGCTCCTCCGATTGGCCATGGTCAGCCACGACAACGTGGGAAGCCTCCTGAGAGGCCAGCAGCGCGGCTGCCACCAGGGCTGGCTGTCTGGAAGAGACGACCGCAC
>CAKZUF010000040.1 GCA_937921685.1 uncultured archaeon | reverse complement strand
CAAAACAAGTGGAAAATATAGGGTTGGGGCCAGCGTGAAGGACAGGGAGTTCGTAGAGGAGTTCTCGAGATGCTTGGGGCGGGTCCTCGGGAGAGAGCCGCCGAAGCCAATACCAGTAGAAGACGGAAAGTTTCAGGTGCGTGTCCGATCAAAGACACTATGCCAGTTCTTACAGAAACCTATAGATATTGAGGAGATAGGAAGATTTGTAGAGTACTCTGAAGACTGTGTGAGAAGCTTTCTTAGACAGTGAGGGAAATGTGGAGAAAAATAAGGGAAAGGTTCGCTGCTTCAATACGGATATCAGGCTTCTAAAATATGTCCAGAGGCTTCTGAGGGTTTTAGAAATTGAGACGACAGGGCCGAGAATCAGAGCGAGGAAGGGAGTCCTTTTATTTGATAAAAAGGGGGGGAAGACATATAGAACGAGAAAGGACGTATACTCCATCTATGTTAAAGGGAGGGACAGGCTGAGATTCTACAGACTGGTAGGGTTCACAATCCAAAGGAAAAAGCAAAGACTAGAAGAATATCTCAGAAGATGCGGACTGCTAGAAACACCACCCACCGGCCCTCCTCCTAATTCCCCCCAACCCTCACACTAATAATACGCGCCTATGGGGTATTCAAACCCCGGTTGTATCCTCTCCACACCGCCCTCCGACCGCTATCGAGCTGAGCGGGCCCAGCTTTTATTATTAACCCGGGCTTAATGATGGTTTATTAATGGATTTGTTACACGAGTGGGGAAGTGGAGCTGCGTAGAAGCTGGCGCGACATACTGATGCTTCCAGGCCCGACCGATATTCCTGAGGAGTCCTACAGGGCCATGGGTGGGCGGCTGATAAACCACAGGGGGGAGGAGTTCAGGGAGTTTCACGCCCAGCTCATAGAGAAGCTCAAGAAGGTGGTTGGGACGAGGCAGGATGTCTTCCTGCTCACCTGCTCCGCAACGGGTGGAGTGGAGGCTGCGGTCTCCAACACAATAGAGAGCGGCGACAGGGTCTTGGCCTTTGTTGGCGGCCAGTTCGGTGAGCGGATGGCCGCGGCGGCGAGATACTACTCGGATAATACAATCGTTGTGGAGGTTCCGTGGAATAGGGCTCCGACCGTGGAGGACGTGGAGAAGGGGCTTGAGGAGTATGGCGATGTAGATGTGGTGCTGCTGGTCCATAACGAGACCTCCACAGGAGCCCTGGCCCCCAACATTGATGAGATTGCGAGAGCTTGCAGGCGTGCTGGGGCGTTGTTCGTGGTGGATGCTGTCACCTCTCTGGGCGGTGTGCCGTTCAGCTTTGACGGCGCGGGAGTAGATGTTCTGGTGGCGGGGACTCAGAAGTGCCTCGCAGGGCCGCCCGGCCTCGCCATCGTCGCCGTCTCCCAGAGGGCTTGGGAGAAGATTGAGTCGCTCAAGAAAAGGCCCGCCTACTTCGACCTAGTCTCTCACAGGGAGTTTATGTCTCGCCGAGAGACACCCTACACGCCGGCCATAACACTCTTCTACGGGCTTGACGCCTCGCTGGACAAGATTTTTGAGACCGGCCTAGACGAGTGGATTGATAGGCATAGGAGGGGGGCCCAGGCCTTCTATAGGTCACTAGGCGAGCTGGGGCTCGAGATATACCCCCAACCACGGTTCAGGTCTCCGACACTCATAGCCATCCAACTCCCCAAACACATTCGAGACACCGACATCGCAAAAATCATGGCTGAGAAGTATGGTGTGCACGTAGGTGTCGGTGTCTCTAGGGAGAAGGGCAGGATGATTAGGATTGGGAGCATGGGCCTAGTGACTGCTGAGAGGGTTAAAGCCACGCTCAAGGCGTTGTGCGGCGCGCTTAACGAGTATGGGATGATGCTCGACTACGACTATGTTGAGGGCATAGTTGAGGAGAGCTTCTCGAGATAGCTTATCTCTTAGGGGTTTTCAGAGCCTCTTCGACCAGACTCGCGACTTCGCCCGGCGTCTCAGCAACCCTCGCACCAGCCTCCCTCAGCCTCCTCATCTTGGTCAAGGCGTCACCCATCCCCAGCGAGATGATGGCGCCGGCGTGCCCCATCCTCTTCCCCGGCGGAGCAGTCCTACCCGCGACATATGCCACCAGCGGCTTAGGATAGTTCTCCCTCACGATGTACTCCGCAACCCTCTCCTCGGCGTCTCCACCTATCTCGCCAACCAAGACCACACAGCGGGTCTGGGGGTCTCTGCCCATCAAGTCGAGTATCTCTATGAAACCTGTCCCCACGACTGCGTCCCCGCCTATCCCCACACATGTGCTCTGACCTATCCCCCTCTCCGAGAGGCTATGCGCTATCTCGTAGGTTAGGGTCCCACTCCTCGAGACTATCCCCACGGGGCCGCGGGTGAAGACGCTTCCAGGCATTATCCCCAGCTTACACTCCCCAGGCGTGATTACCCCCGGCGTGTTGGGCCCAATTATCCTAACACCCCTCAGCGAGGCGTATCTGACAAGCTGCATCGTCCAGTGGGTCGGTATCCCCTCTGTAATCAGGACGATCAGCCGTATCCCAGACTCGATAGCCTCATAGCACGCATCGACAGCACCAGCCGCGGGGACAAAAACGATGGACGCGTCTATCTCCGGATGCGCCCTAACCGCCTCCTCCACCAAGTCATAGACCGGGACACCGTGTACCTCCGACCCGCCTCTCCCAGGCGTGACGCCGGCGACAACCCTTGTCCCATACTTCAGCATCTCAGCCGTGTGGAAGCTCCCCTGCCTCCCAGTTATCCCCTGGACCAAGACTCGCGTGTTGTGGTCGACGAGTATCGCCAACCCGCTATACCCCGCAGACAACCCTGTTATTAAATTAAGTCTCCTTTCAAGACGGGGCCGGCCTCACCGCTCCGCGAACAGTCAAGTATGTGAAGACTAGTGAAAAGGCTAGGCAGAGGCTGGCGGCTGGGAGAAACGCCTCCAACACGGCTTGGGGTTTCATGGCCAGGAGGGCTGGGAATAGGAGTACTGCAGCGGTGTAGGTGTTAGACCACCCCTGAGAAAGTAGGGATACTGCCAGGATTAGGAGGAGGGATTGATACGTGAGCACGGCCGCCCAACCGATCGTCACGTCCCGCGACCGGGAGAGGAGCGCGACTGCAAGGGACTGGTGGAGCATGCCTATGGATAGTGTATAGATGATTAGTGATGCCGAAAGGCTATCAATCGGTGTGGAGGCAGACAGGTGGTTTAGGAGCCTATAGACTGTCAGCGGAAGAGCTGATGTCAGTGCGAAGAACCCCAAGTATGAGGGGGTGAGGGATAAGGCGGAGCCCGGCGGCCCCAGCAGCCAGACCATCCTCCAACCCCCTCTAAGCAGCCCCAACATCCACGGAAGATAAGTCATCGCCAGAAACTGGTACGTCAAGAAGAAGAGGGGCTCGACAATGTCTTGGCCCAGCAACCCCGCATATCTGAATAGGAGCGGCGCCAGCGGGGCGATGAGGGGCACAGCTATTCTGAGGGGTGAGGCGAGGAAGAGCCTAAGCTCCAATGATAGATACCGGCTCACCTACCACCAACCCCCCTCCTGAGATAGTTGAGGAGAGCCACGTGATACTCAACCCTCCTCACATCCACCAGCTTCACGCCCAGCCCAAGTGAGAGTAGGAGGTCCAAGACCACGGGCAGATCAGATTCAAACTCCCTCAACCACACCTTTATCGAGCCATCCCTAGCGACGGAGAACCTCTTGACCTGAGGCATCTTCCCAAGATAATCTATAGTCCTCTGAGTGTTTATTGTCTGGATAACCAAGTAGTTCTCAGCCCCTATCGTCTTGGATAGCTCGTCGAGAGGCCCGGCAGCAGCTATCCTCCCCTCCCGGAAAACAACAAGCCTATCCGCGAAGCCAGCCTCCTCCACAGAATCCACAGTCAAGACAACAGCCCGCCCCGGCGCGACATACTCCCTCAGAAGGGATGCGAGTTCAAGCCTCGCAAGGGGCCCCAGCATTCTCAACGGGTTTGAGAGAAGCAGCAGCTCGGGGTCGTGGAGCATAGTTAGGGCCACCGCCACGGCCTGCCTCTCCTCGGCGGAGAGCCGCCCTATCCTACGTCCCATCACACCCTCCTTGCCTAGGCGCTTAAGAATATTCCTCAGACGCTCCACAGCCTCGCGAGGGACGAGGCCACGGCTTCCTCCAACGAGGCCAGCCACCGCCTCAGGCTTCAGCTCCGGCGGCAGCCACGGCTCAGGGGGCAGATAACCTATCCGCCCCGCAACCTCTCCCACCGCCTGGTAAGGGTCGAGGCCCAGCACCGATACGCCTCCTCCTATCGGCCGCCAAATCCCAGCCCACAGGCCAAATAGCGCCTCACCTTCCGAGCCCCCGAGAAGCGCCGTAACCTCACCCTTAAACACCATCAGGCTCACATCGACGAGAACCTCAACACCTCCCACAGAGTATCGCACACCCCGCGCCTCCGCCGCCAATATCCCAGCCAACTCCCCTACAACACCTAGGCTGGAATAGGCTGTGAGAGATACATATAATTGAGGCCGCCGACTTCTTTATGGTTGGAGGCATCGAATGTTTTACATCGATACAGAGGGGCTGTTATCCGTCTTCAGGCTTATAGGTGGGGTGGAGGCTGAGGAGCTGGCGAAACTACTCCTAGCAAACCCTGGAATGAGGGAGGATGAGCTGGCAGGCGCGCTGCAGATGGATGTGAAGAGGGTTAGAAAGCTCCTCCACCAGCTCAGCGAGTTCTCACTCGTCGCCTACGATATAGTTGTTGACAAGGAGTTGAATAAGAGGGTCTTCCGCTGGAGGCTCCAGCAGGAGCAGGTCCAAGGAGTTGTCAAGACACAGTTGAAGAGGATCGCGGAGAGGCTCCAGATGTTAAAGAGACACTACGAGTCCAACCAGCTCTACTGGTGTGGAAGCGAGGGGTGCAGAAAATACACCTTCGACGAGGCACTCGACAAGTTCTTCAAATGCCCAAGCTGCGGCGGCAAACTAATGGTCTACGACCACACCAAGCTCCTTAAAGCAGTCGACGAGACACTGGCCGAGATAAACAAGCTCCTAGAGTGACGGGTTGGGCCGGAGGATAACAGTCCTGAGGCTGGGGCACAGGGTTGTGAGGGACCAGAGAGTCTCAAGCCACGTCGCCCTCACAGCCAGGGCGCTGGGGGCCGATGAGGTAGTGTTCGCCGGAGACCACGACCCCGCCCTCCTAGAAAGCATATCCAAGGTTGTCGAGAGGTGGGGGGGAGGCTTCAAGGCCAGCTACACGCCGGACTGGAGGAGGTTCCTGGAAGAGAGGAAGGCGCAGGGCGAATACGTAGTCCACCTCACAATGTACGGCATCGGCATCCAAGACGTGGAGGAGGAGCTTAGGGAGGCGTATGCCACCCGCGGCATCATACTGGTCGTCGGCTCCTCCAAGGTGCCGATCGAGGTTTACGAGCTCGCAGACATCAACGTCGCGGTCACCAACCAGCCACACAGCGAGATAGCCGCACTCGCAATAGCCCTAGACCGGATACACCAGGGAAGGGAGCTGACAATAAGCTATCCAGACGCAAAAATCACGATAAAGCCAAGCAGGCTCGGAAAGCTGAGAAATAAGCAAGACCCTCGAGAAGAGATTAATTAATTCGCCGGGAGAGGGTGGTCTGGATAGGGGCCGTGGTCTAGCGGCCATGACGCCGCCCTTACACGGCGGAGGTCGCCGGTTCGAATCCGGCCGGCCCCAAACCCTATACAATAGGATAGGACAGGATGGGGGGCTAAGAAGATTCGAGTTGGTTTAAGAACGGCCTATCTTAAGCCAAGGATTTATTTCTCAGAAGCATTACACATTGAGATGACCAGCGATGGCAGAGTCCCTCCTTCAATGTGTAGAGATATCGAAGAGGTTTGGTTTTATCCAAGCGCTTAACGGTGTAACTTTTGATTTGCATAAAGGAGAAATCCTTGGTTTGGTTGGAGATAATGCAGCCGGAAAATCGACACTCCTAAAGATTATAGCAGGCTACCACAGACCGGATAAAGGGGAGGTATACCTTGATGGTGAAAGGGTTGAATTCGCCTCCCCTCTCGAGGCTAGACTTGCAGGCATAGAAATGATCTACCAGCAGCTACTTTTAGCGCCCAACCTAGGAGTAGTAGACAACATTTTCCTTGGAAGAGAGGAGAGCCTTATGGGTATACTGCTTAATAGGACGAGGATGAGGAGGAGGGCTGAAGAAATATTATCAAAGTTGGGAGGAGACGATATTCCCCTAGATAGCAAAGTCTACACGCTGTCAGGAGGACAGCAGCAAATCGTTGCGATAGGACGGATTTTTGCATCTAATCCTAAAGTGGTTCTACTTGACGAGCCCACAGCCTCTCTTTCTGTAAAGGCGGCACAGCACGTGTTAGAGGTAGTTAAAGAGCTGAGCAGACGAGGTATCTCTGTAATATATGTAAGTCACAGATTGCCAGACGTCCTCAGTATCTCGCATAGGATAATGTTACTTAGGAGAGGAAAATTAGTGTTCATTAGGCCGGCGAATGAAGTGACAGAGCACGACATAATACGCGGAATGATCTCAGAATGATCACCTTCTAACCCGATACCTTTTCAAAAAATCTGCCGACACCGCTACTGATAATAATGCACCGATTATTATAAGGTGCAAATAGGGTGAGACATTCATAACCACAAGCCCATTTTCTATAACAGTTATCAATAGAAGACCTAGTAGGACGCCAAATGGTAAACCCTCCCCACCTACTAGACTTACTCCACCCAGCACACATGAACCTATTGCTTGAAGCTCATAGCCGGAGCCGATTCCGGGGTAAGCCGCGCTTAGCCTAGCGGTTATCATTATTCCTGTTGCAGCTGATAGGGTGGAGCTTAGAGTATAGCATAATATTCTAACCCGGTTTACCCTCACTCCAGTTACTATCGCTGCCTCAAGATTGCCGCCAATAGCATAGATATGTCTTCCAATCTTTGAAAGATTGAGGAGGAGAAACATTATGCCTAAAATAACTAATGTCAAAAGCAGTGGTACCGGTATCTCCAAGATACTCCCATTACCTAAGAAGATGAAGTCTTGGAACTTATCCTTGCTTAACACTATAGGGTAGCCTCTTGTCCAGAATTGAGCCACCCCTCTTAGGGCGAATTGTGTGGCCAGCGTTATCAGGAATGCGGGGACTATTTGTGGAAGTGGGGGAGAGAATCTTGAAACAAAAGCTCCGTGAAGGGTGCCTATGCCGGCAGCGACGAATAGAGTTAGTATTATTGCGAGGATCCAATGTATCCCGGCGATCTCTAAAAAATATGCTAAAATGAGCCCGCTCAGGGCCACCATCGATCCTATCGATAGATCTATTCCTCCGCTAATAATAACAAGCATCTCGCCGAGAACCATGAAGCCGTATGTACCGACCCACCTTCCGATATTCTGCAGGTTTGACGTGGATGCGAATAGGGGTGCAGAAGTAGCGAAATATGCGAATATAAGCGACGTAGTAAAGATCAATGTTGTTTCAGGTCTCAATAATAACTGAGTAGTCTTAAAAGTAATGGTATTTCTCTTACCCATGGATACTCATAAAAAAGAGGCGAGCTGTATTTAGTTCTTAATCAGGTGTCCAATCAACTGGTTCTCCACGCCCGACTACTTCCTCGTAATACGCCTTGAGGTTCTCCTTCTTGACAATATCAACCCCTGTATCGAAAATCTTGTTGCTGGGATATCTCGGTATGTAGAATCTTAGTGCAGATTCCCAGCCCCACTGGTTCATCAGAGCTAACAGTTTGGCCCCATAGTATCCCATGAAGTACTGTCTCTGGGCTACTGTTGCGTAAACGATCCCTGCTTTGATTGGTTCTATATTTTCTTTAGTAGCGTCGAACTCAACTATGGCTATTTTGCCTACCTTCCCTGCTTCCTCGACAGCCCGAGCCCATGCCGGACCATTATACGCGTAAACACCAAAGGCTCCAATTAGATCAGGATTGGCCGCTAGGGTGGCGGCGGCCAGCTCCAAAGCCTTCGCTGCATCCTCATTATCGTTCACGGGCTCGAGGACAGTGTATCCAGCAGGCTCCACCACATCTCTAAAGCCCTGCATCCTTTCAAGTGAGTTTCTGGCGGTAAGAGAACCTGTTCCCATGGCTATCTTTCCGCCTGGCTTAGCTAGTCCCATTTTCTTCAACGCTTCAAGCATGGCCTCTCCCGCAGCTCTTCCAGCCATGTAGTTGTCCGTGCCTAGGTAGGCCAGCCTGTCGCTGTTAGGGGCGTCCGTATCAATGGTGATTACTGGGATTCTGGCGTCGAGAGCCTTCCTTATAATGGGTATTATTGCGTCTGGGTCTGATGGAGCTACAGCAATCCCCGCATACCCCTCCGCGATGTAGCTGTCCATCGTCTTTAACTGCGCTGGGACATCCTCCTTATAGGGTACCCAGAAACTAACCGTCACATCCAGCCCCGCCTTCTTCAATTCCTCACCAGCCTTGGCAGAGCCTTTGTCGACAACGGACCAGTATGGATGAACCGACTTTCCTATTACTCCTATCTTCATAGGCTTTGTAGGAGCCGGCGCGGTAGCGGTGACTGTCCTCATCTCAGTTACTGTCCTTGTTACGGTTTCGCCTGGCAGCTGGATACGTTCAGCAGGTTTAGCAACCCATCCCGCAGCGGCACCTACAACGAGGCCTCCAATAGTGCCTGCAACAGTGCCTATAAACGCTCTCCTACCAACTTTTTTCTCCTCAGTCATATTCGCGATTATACATGTAAAGCTGTATATAAGAATTCACGTATGAAGATATAGTTGTGTATTGTCATATAAATGGTTAGAACCGGTTCGAATCCGGCCGGCCCCAGATTTTTCATTATTGTAAGAAGTTAGTGGTGGGGAGAGGATTGGGGGAGTGTTTGGTTGGGTGGCGTGTCCAGTAGTCCGCGTCTCTTGAGATATTCTCCGAGGCGTTGCCGTTTTCTTTGAATTGTGAATCCTACGAGTTTGTAGAATTTCAGTCTATCCTTAGCCCTGACCTCGATATAATATACGTTCTTCCTCTTCATGATTAGTCTTCCACATATTTTAGCGGTGGTTCCCTCCCTCATATTGATTCTCGGACCTGTTGTCTCGATGCCTAGAGTTCTCAGAAGCTTCTGAGCGTATTTGAGAATCCTGATATCCGTATTGTAGCAGCTAATAAATCCATCAATTTTCTCTACGCTCCCTTCGCTGTCGAAGAATCCTCTAAGAAAGCTTCGTATACAGTCTTCGGAGTGCTCTACGAATGGTTTTATCCTCTCGATGTCTATGGGCTTTTGTAACAGTTTGTACAGCGTCTTTGATCGGACACGCAC
>CAKZUF010000039.1 GCA_937921685.1 uncultured archaeon | reverse complement strand
GCCCACGTCTTCTAGGGCGCGGGCGACAACTGCAGGCTTGCTCGCGATGAGTGTGAGGCTCGCCCCCGGCAAGGCCCGTCTCATAGAGGAGAAGGCTTTGGTGTAGAAGCTGTAGGGGTCGCGAAGCCCCATCCTCACCCCGAAAGGCGGGTTACAGACGATCTTGCTGTACTGCTTCTTTATGAACTTCTCAAGGCTTAGAGCATCCCCCAGTGAAAGGTCTACACACCCCTTCAAGCCAGCCTTCTCTAGGTTCACCTCCGCGTCTGCGAGAGCTTTTGGTGATGCGTCTATCCCCGCTATATCCAGCGGTCTGGGAGCATCCTCCTCACTCATCAGCCTCTCCTTAAGGCCGCTAAGCATGTCGGGGTTGAAGATTCTAAGTCTCGTCATCGCGAGGTTTTCCATCCTTATCCCTGGATGGATGTTGAGGGCGTGTATTGCCGCCTCTATTGGGATTGTTCCTGAGCCGCAGAATGGGTCTAGCAGGGACTCGCCCGGCTGCCAGCCCGCAATCACCAGCATCGAGTGTGCTACTGTTGGGGATAGGCCGGCCCTGTGGTGTCTGACCCTGTAGTATCTATGGTGGAGTGATAGGCCTGTGGTGTTGAGGCCCAAGATGAACTCGCTATCCCTCAGGATTGCTAGAAACTCGACGTCAGGGTTGTTGAGGTCAACCCTCAGCCTCACACCAGTCGAACCCCTGTACGACTCTATTATGGCCTCTCCCACCGCCGCCGCTATGTCCAGGCTGGTGAAGCCGTGCTTCCCATGTCTCTCCGCTCTCACTGCGAAACTCTGCCCCCTATCGATAAGCTCAACAAGGCTGGGAGAAGCCGCGACACCCTTTATCTCGGACAGACTTTCAGCCTCACCCCGCGCCACAAGTAGATAAACCTTGTTCACACTCTTGGCCGAGTAGTTGATGAGGGCACACCCCTCCGGCGTCGTCTCGAAGAAGACCTTTGAGACGTCAGCCATAGCCTCTACTCCTAAGAGCCTTGAGACCTCTGCAGCCACTATGTCCTCGAGCCCCGTCACAGTGGTGGCAAAGAATCTCAACGCGTCCTAAACCCCACTCCACAATAGTCGCCAAACTATCCTGACAATAAATGCTATCGAGGGTGTATAAGCTATTTCCTCACAGTGGAATTATCGGGCGGTGTAAAAACCCTCTCAAATCCTTCTTAGCGCTCTTAAAATCTTCTCCGGCCTCAGCGGGATATCTATGTGCCTCACCCCGAGGTGTGCAAGGGCGTCTAGAACCGCGTTGGCTACTGCCGGCGTGGAGGCTATGGTCCCAGCCTCACCTATGCCCTTAACACCCAGTGGATTGTGGGGGGAGGGAGTGACTGTAGAGTCTGTGACGATGTCAGGCGCCTCCACGGCCGTTGGTACTAGGTAGTCAGCAAGCGTTGCCGTCATCAAGTTTCCATTCTCATCATAGACCGCCTCTTCGTAGAGCGCCTGAGCAAGCCCCTGCACGACACCTCCATGAATCTGCCCCTCAACAATCATAGGGTTTATCTGGTTTCCACAATCATCCACGGCCACGTATTTCAGAACCTTGACTTGGCCGGTCTCCGAGTCAACCTCGACGATGCAGACATGCGTGCCGAACGGGAACGTGAAGTTGGATGGGTCGTAGAAAGCTGTGGCCTCTAGGCCTGGCTCTACGCCGGGTGGTAGTTCGTTGGCACCAGCTGTGTAGGCCGCGAGGGCGACCTCCTGTATCCTCTTCTGCCTCTCAGGAACCTCCCTAACATAGTATCTCCCAGCCTCAAAGGCAAGATCCTCCTCACGTACCTCCAGCAGGTGGGCAGCGATCTTCCTGCCCTTCTCAATTATTCTATCGCATGCAATTGCTATAGCTCCGCCCGCGACTGGAGTTGTCCTGCTGCCGTATGTGCCCAGACCAAACGGTACAAGATCGGTATCCCCGTGGACAACGTCAACGTCTTCGATGGGTACCCCCAGCTTATCGGCAACTATTTGGGCAAAGGTCGTCTCCTCACCTTGGCCATGCGGATGGCCGCCTGTGAAGACCGTGACCTTCCCAGTCGGGTGGACCCTTACAATTGTGCTCTCCCAAAGCCCTAGGCCGAACCCCGTAGCCCTAGCAACCGCCGAGGGCCCCAATCCGCATATCTCAATGTAGCTTGAGAGGCCAATTCCAATCAGCCTGCCCGCCTCCCTGGCGCGCTTCTGCTCTTCGCGCCACCGCTCATACTCTACGAGCTCTAGAGCCTTTCTAAAGGCCCTCTCATAGTCGCCGCTGTCATAGGTCAGCACTATCGGTGTACGGTATGGGAACATATCTTTCGGAATGAAGTTGCGCGCCCTGACCTCAGCTGGATCGATGCTGAGCTCCCGTGCGACTAAGTCCATTACGCGTTCCAGAATGTATGTGGCCTCGGGCCTGCCCGCCCCCCTGTAAGCGTCTACGGGTGCTGTATTTGTTAGAGCCCCAACCACCTCTACTGATACGGCTTGGATTGTGTAGGGGCCTGCGAGCATTGGCCCAAACAGTATGGTGGGTATCCCTGGGGCCGCGGTGGATAGGTAGGCGCCCATGTTGGCGTAGGACTTGACCCGGAGGCCTAGGACCTTGCCATCCTTAGTCGTGGCAGCCTCAACATATTGGATATGGTCTCTTCCATGAATAGTAGACTTAAAGTTCTCCTCCCTCGTCTCAACCCACTTAACTGGAACACCCAGCTTCTTAGCCAGATACAGAACCACCGCCTCGGGACCATAGCAGTGAATCTTTGATCCGAACCCTCCACCCACATCATAGGAGACCACGCGGAGCCTGTGCTCCGGTATGCCAGTAATCAGCGAGAGTAGAAGCCTGTGTACATGAGGGTTCTGGCTGGTCATGTAGACTGTGGCCTTTTCGGCATATCTGTCATAGACGGCGAGAACGCCCCTCGTCTCGATAGCAGTGGGCTGAAGCCTACTGTTGACCATTCTCTGCCTGACCACGACATCCGCCCGTGAAAATGCCCCCTCAACATCCCCGCCAGAAGCCCTCCAGACAAACGCTGTATTGTTCGGGACGTCGTCATAGAGCTGGGGAGCATCGGGCTGGACCGCCCTCTCAGGATTGGTTACCGCGGGGAGGGGCTCAAACTCAGCATTTACACGCTCAGCACCATCAGCCGCGGCGTAAGGCGAACTCGCCACCACCACGGCATAAGGATCTCCAACATACCTAACCCGGTCAACCGCCAGCGGCATATACCTTGGCACTTTAAGGTCGGCGCCGGGTATCTGCCAAGCAGTAGGCACCGCCCCCAACGCATCTTTAATGTCCTGACCGGTCAAGGCAGCTATCACACCATCCACACTAAGCGCATCCGAGACATCAACCGACTTGACTCGGGCATGGGCATGGGTGCTCCTCACGAAAAAGGCGTAGACAGTCCCCGGAAGATGGATGTCGGCCGTATATTTCCCACGCCCAGTCAAGAGCCGCGGATCCTCTTTACGCCGAACCTTGGCGCCGAACAGCCTAGTTACCGCCATTAACATCTAAGTGAAGGTGAACAGATTTATATGCTTTTTCATACATATTAATATAGAGTATCTGAAGCTGAGACACACCGCGTATATGGTAGGCTGGGCGAGGTAGATCGCATCCCACACATGCCGAGGGATTGTGGCTGCTCAGCACCCGTGCTCTTTAGCCCATAGCTCGGAGGCAAACTCACTCACTGCGCAGAACCTCGTATCTAGGGTGGCATGCCCCTCCTTCAGGAGCGCCTCATTAAGCACAACTCCGCCACATACATTGCCCAGCCGCAGAGCCAAGAACGACCCCAAGAAACAGAACTATGATGATCAAGATGAATAGTTTAGCTCTCATTTACCGTAGAATTTTCGGACCATCATATATAACTCTTCTCACAGGGCCTGGAAGCCGAGGCACACAAAAAAGTAGGAAGTCTATTATCTGGAACCTAACTATAAAATTTCTATGCCCTTATTTTCTCCGGCTTTAAGAGCTCTGCAGCCTCTCTCGGCGTCATGTTTTCGTGTATGATTCCTCGTAGCGCCTTGATCATGCCTGTGGGGTTGGGGTTCTGGAAGACGTTGCGGCCGAAGTCTATGCCCGCCGCCCCCTCCGAGACAGCATTATAAGCGAGCTGTAGGACGTCTAGGTCTGACTCTAGTTTTGGCCCGCCAGCGATTACTAGCGGTACGGGGACAGAGTCCACAACCCTCTGGAAGTCCTCTGTATAGTATGTCTTGATGAAGTGTGCGCCGAGCTCTGCC
>CAKZUF010000038.1 GCA_937921685.1 uncultured archaeon | reverse complement strand
GTAAGTAGGAGGGTTGCGAGGGTCGCTCTTCGGCTTGCGGAGAGGCTAGGGCTTCAACTGATACTCCTTCACGTCATCAGCGAACACCTTGTGGCTGGTATCCAAGCTGTTGGTAGGCCGAGCCCTGGAGAATCTGGCGCTGAACCGATCCTAGCACTTAAGGATGAGACACTGAACGAGGAGTTGAGGGTTGTCCACAGCATCGTCTCAGAGCTGATGGAGAGTGGCGTGAAGGTGAAACTGTTGAGCCTGACAGGAGATCCATCCCAGATCATATTAGAGCAGGCCGAGAAGCTCGCAGCGGTCATAGTTATGGGCTATAAGGGTGGAGGGTTCCTAAACCCTAGCGGCGGCAGAGTCCTCAAAAAAGTCATAGAGAAGGCTACAGTCCCGGTGATCATTGTCACACCCAATCTCAACCCAGACGTCATAGGCAAGCTCTTCTAATCTCTGATTAGGAAGAAGTCTGCAAACCCTTCTATTGAGCTTTAGATATCCACCCACTACGTCCAGGGTCGCGGATAAAATAGATTGCTGATGATGGATTGTGCTCGAAATATTTAAATAGTGGTTTATGCAAATTCATCGAGAATGTCTGTAATAGAGGCTATATTCGATATTGGAATCGCCATAATTCAGCTGATATTCGGTGTAGCTCTAGCCCTTTTCAGCATAACCATTGCGATAAACATTCTAAACCGAGTCACTAAGGGCATAAATGAGTTTGAGGAGCTGAGGAAGAAGAACCTCGCGGTCGGCGTCTATTTGGCCGGAATCTTGGTTGCGGTCGGGAATGTTGTCGGCCAGGCGGTCTCGGGTGTGAGTAAGGCGGTGGTGCCTGGTGCCTTCAATCTACCGGCGCTCATTGGTGGCCTAATACAGCTGTTCATAGGGCTGCCGCTTGCCATAGTAGCAGTAGTCTGGGCTCAGTCGAGAGTATATAGCTGGCTAATTAAGGCCGCTGCAAAGCTTCCAGGAGTAGAGGTGGAGAAATTCAACATCCAGGATGAGCTGAAAAATGGAAACCTAGCAGTAGCCGTAGTCCTCTTCGGCACATTCGTGGCCATATCCCTCGTCATAAGCCAGGGAGTCGCGTTCATCGCCGAGCCAATATCATCGGCTATAAGAACCCTGATAGGCTAAATCCCAGTCTTAGTTTAGACTGCCGACCACCACACGGCCCTCAATAATCCTTTTTTCAATAGTGGGTGTGACGTAGCGTTAGCTCTACTAGCCGGAGACGGAAACCTATAGAGTCGTGGAGCCGCGATATTGCTGAATATACAGTGACGCTTAGAATGAACTTTGACAAGCCTCACTTTCCACCTCGCCTGGCACTATCTCGAATAGATAAGACCCGGAGCCAGCCTCGAGAATGATGTAATCATTTTCCATGCGGGCCGACTTGATGCCCTCGACTCCCGGCACATAGCTTCCGTTCCGCCACACGGTTTTACCACCCTCATAAACCACAGGGTTAGGAGTCTCTTTTATGGGGAGACAGATGGTGGCAGTGCTGTTGGTAGGGATCGAGACCTCGATGTGGAGCTTTCCACCACCCCTCTGCCAGGCTGAGTAGATGAGGCCTCTCAACGTGTAGATTGAGGCTGAAGCGTGGTTTAAGCCGCTGGGCATGTGTGGTTTTATCACTATCTTCTTGAATCCGGGCTCCTGTTCGTCTGCGTTGATTCCGGCTAAAACCTTATAGAACCACGAGTCGATGCTTCCAAACATCGCGTGGTTATGAGAGTTCATGCCCCCGCCCGTTAGAAGCTCCCACCTCTCCCAAAGCGTCGTGGCGCCCTCCCGGATCATGTAGCCCCAGCTCGGGTAGCTCGTCTGGCTGACCACCTTGTAGGCGGTGTCTGTGTGCCCATGTTTTGACAATGTCTCGAGGAGGTATCGGGTGCCTATGATCCCCGTTGCGAGGTGGTAGTCTCTACGCTGAGCTATATCCTCGAGCAGGTTCTCGAGTACGCGGCTGGACTCGCCTTCAGGAGCCATGTCGAGGGCTAGTGGGAGTATGTTGGATGTCTGGCTGCTAAGCGGCGCGGTCTGGCCTGAAGGCCTGACAACGCCGTAGCGCCCATCCCTCAGAAACTCGCGGTTGAATGCATCCCTTATCTTCTCAGCCAGTGAGGAGTATTTCTCCCAGTCGCTAATCCTGCCCAGAACCTTCGCAGCATCAGCAAGTATCTTGGCGGAGTAATAGTAGAACCAGGTGGAGACGAGCTCTCCTGGGGTCTCAGGTGAGGTTATGAAGCCAGGCCTGCACCAGTCGCCATACTTGCTCAGCCTAACTATGTTGTTTTCAGTCTTAGACGATAGAAACTCTACCCACCTCCTCATCATATCGTAGTTTTCCTCAAGTGCTCTGCGGTCTCCGTAGTATAGGTAGAGGAGCCATGGGATTATGGTGCATGCAGAACCCCAGGCAGGATCTGCTGGGTAGGTTAGCCAGTAGGGAGGCACGACGTCTGGGACGCTGCCATCCTCAGCCTGTGCCAGCCTCATGTCGCGTAGCCACTTGTTGTAGAAGGCCGCCATGTCGAAGTTGAATATCGCAGCCTCTGCCACGAGGTGCGCGTCGCCCATCCAGCCCAACCTCTCATCCCGCTGGGGACAGTCGGTCGGAACACCCATTAGGTTGCTCATTATCGACCAGACTATGATGCGGTGGATATCGTTGAGGAGCTGGTTTGAGCAGGAGAATCCCCCAACGGGCTCAACATCGGTGTGGACTTCGACGCCTGTGAGGGTGTTTAGGTGTGGGGTTCCAGGATATCCTGTAAGCTCGACATATCTAAACCCGTGGTATGTGAAGTGTGGCTCATACTCCTCCACACCTTCCCCCCTGAGCACATATACGTCTGTTGACTTGGCGGCCCTGTTAGGAGCAGTGTTCAACTCCCCGTCCTCACTCAACAGCTCGGCATACTTCAGCCTAACTTCTCTCCCCCTCTCACCGGCGACCCTCAGCCTTACCCAGCCTGAAAAATTCTGGCCAAAGTCGAAAACATATACGCCCTGCCTCGGGTTCAGGATTTTCCTCGTAGGCAGTAACCTTACCCTCCTGATGGGCGGCGACGTTGTGGATGAGCGCAATGTCTTGCATGGCGATGCAGTGACGTGGGCCCTCCTCCAGTCCGAGTCGTCGAATCCCGGCCTATCATAACCCACTTTCTCAAGCCCAGCGTCGTAGATTTCGCCGTCGTATATGTCGTCGAATACTATGGGCCCGTCGGACACCCGCCACTCCTCGTCGGTAACTATAACGGCCACTCGGCCATCCTCAAGCCATACCCATATCTCCGCCAACAGCTTGGGTTCGGCGTCTCTATACTTCTTAACCTGAATACCTTTAATCCTCCATCCATGCCTAGGCGAGTATCTGCTATTTCCGAGCAGTACTGCGACGGCGTTAGCCCCTCTCCTAACATAATCCGTGACATCGTATACTGTGTAGAGTGCCAGCTCCTCGTAATCGGTCCACGGAGGATCTAAAACCCTGTCACCTACCCTCTTCCCGTTGATTCTGAGCTCATAGCATCCGAGGCCGCAGATGTATACACGGGCGCGCCTGACCTCGCCGTCTATCATAAACTCCCTTCTAAGTAGGCGTCCGCCACAAATCCACTTGGCTCTCCACTCCTCCTGTCTAAGTATTCCCGTCTCGAAGAATGCTATCTGGCTGAATGGGCTCTCGCGGCCAGAATCATCCCACCACTTCACCCTCCAATAGTATCTACGCCTACTCTCCAGCTCTCCGCCGCCGTACTCCACGTTTATCGACTGGTCCGATGCGACCTTGCCGCTGTCCCAGACATCTCCGCTAAACCTCTCCGCCTCCTCGAGGCTGCTGGAGACTATAATGCGGTAGGCTGACTGAAGTCTACCCCGTTCATTGTGTCTGAGCATCCAGGAGAATCTTGGGCGAAGGACATCCAGGCCGAGCGGGTTCACCAAGTATTCGCATCGAAGGTTGAAGGGTGGGGGTGGGGTTGAATCGTTGTGCACAGATATTCCCAGTCCGCCTCTGCTTAAATATCAAGCCTCGAGGATTGGCGGTGTAGGGTTGAAGGGCTGTCTGGTTGGTCCAGAGCCTTGGGAGCTACTCGAGTACGAGCTCGTCCAACTCGCGGAGGAGGGCAGAGAGCTGGAGGGTGTCTCGAGGGAGGAGATCTTTAGAAGAGTGGCGGAGGGAGGCCTTAGAGCGGCTGAGGAGGTCTTCAGAGACCTGAGGTCGGCGCCCATGAGGAGGGACTACCCGTATGAGGAGCCCACATCGATTAGCGAGATAAGGACGTGCGCTAGTGGTTGGAGGAGTACTGAGCCTCCGCCTCCAGCGGTGGTAAGGGACAAGGTTTTAGGAGGTTTCCTCGGGAGGTGTGCTGGAAACATGCTTGGTAAGCCCGTCGAGTCGATGGGTATCTCGCAGGGGTGGAGGAGCGTCTCGCAGAGGCTTTCGAGACTCGGCATAAAGAGGCTGGAGGGATACTTTCCGACAGTCTTCTTTACAGAGGAGGAGCTGCGAAACACTAGCGTCCTAAAAGCTACAGCCGGTAGCATCGACAGGGTTCTTAGGGATGACGACATAGACTATACACTCCTCAACCTACGGTTAGTTGAGAAGAGAGGTGTCGATTTCAGCAGCATGGATGTGGGGCGGGAGTGGCTGGAAAACCTGCCATACGCAGGGGTCTACACCGCGGAGAGAGCCGCATACAGGAACCTTGTCAACTGTCTAGTGCCCCCGGAGACGGCCCTCCACATGAACCCATATAGAGAGTGGATAGGTGCGCAGATTAGGGCAGACCTCTGGGGCTACGTCTGTCCCGGCGACCCTTCAAGAGCCGCTGAGCTGGCCCATAGGGATGCCACATTGAGCCACGTCAAGAATGGGGTCTACGGTGAGATGATGGTTGCGGCGATGATTGCATGGGCTTTTGTTGAGGATGACGTGGAGAGAGTTATCGATGTTGGACTATCCGTCATCCCTGAGAGGTGTAGACTTAGGGAAGCTGTGGAGCTCGTGGTTAATGCTTGGAGGAGAGGTGCTGGATGGGATGAAGTGATAAGCCTCATGGAGAATAGGTTACACCAATACCACCCGGTCCACACGTTACCTAACGCGGCGATAGTCACTGCATCACTCCTCTGGGGAGGGGGAGACTATACAGAATCGATAACGCTTGCAGTGGCCTGCGGCCTAGACACAGACTGCAACGGAGCAACCGTGGGCTCAATCATAGGGGTCATGAAAGGGTATAGGGGGCTTGGAGACCGCGTCAAGAGGACTTGGCTTAAGCCACTGAACGACAGGCTTGAGAGCTATATCCCGGGACTCCAAGGGCTGAAGATGACAGAGGCCGCTGAGCGGATATTCTTGGCGGCACTAAAAGTGAGCCAAACCTGACCAACGATGTTTAAATCACTGCCGAAGACATCGGGTGCCATGCCTACTTGGAAGAGGGTCGCTATCTATTCGGCCATCTCCACACTACTGGCAGCCATAGTAGATGTAATCGTCTACCTAATGGGCGGGCTGACTGACGTCCTCGCAACTCTAGGCTGGGGAGCCGTCAGAATGTATACGCCCACTGTCTCGGCCCTCCTAGTCGCTGGGCGTAGAGGAGTGAAGGAATCCCTCCGCCTAGGCATGAAGGTGTTTATCCTCTATCTAGCTTCCCCGCTAATAGCCTTCTCAGCCGTCCTAATCTACCTCCTCATCGTAGCTCCGTTGGGTCTTCTGACACTCGAACACCTCCAGGCCGGACTGCCGATTATTCTTGCCCCCGAGGCTCTAATCACGTTGATGCTTCTCAGCGCCTACATCTCAGCCATAACGATAAACACGCTCTTCGCGCTGGGAGAGGAGATGGGGTGGAGAGGGTTCCTCCAAATCGAGCTGGAGGCCTTGGGATTCAGCCCCGCAAAGGCGGCGCTCCTCGTAGGCTTAGTGTGGGGTGTCTGGCACGCACCAGCAATTATGCTCCTTGGCTACAACTATCCGGAGAACCCTGTGCTGGGGGTCCTCCTCTTTACAGCCTTCACGGTAGCGCTTTCTTTTCCCCACGCAGTGGTCAGACATGTCTCATCGAGCGTCATACCTGCTGCATCCCTTCATGGAGCCGTAAACGCAGTCTGGGGCCTAACAATAATTACAACTAGGCTTCCACGAGAGTTGGGTGGTCTCGGCCCTATAGGCATAGCCGTATGGACCATAATCTCACTGATATTCTACCTCGTCCTTCACCGGCAGAGGCGCGCTATTTCTTAGGATGCTCCTGCCTGAACCCACAGTACATGCACTCCTCAGCCTCAACCGGTATCTCCCTGAGACAATACCAACAGAACTTCATCCCAGGATTCTCAGGCACCACCTCCTCCCGCTTCTCGGTGAAGAACCCCGCAGCAATCATCAACACCCCCACCACAGCAAGTATCCAGAAGGCCTGAAGACCTACAACAAAGAGTACTAGGCCCGTGAGGAAGACGATGAGCCCGGAAAAAACCATCGGCGGATTCAACAAAGAATAGAGTCGTAGACCCGGCTTTAAAATTTCGCAAACCCCCGGCTAAGACATTCATCCCAGCCGTGCGAGAGAATCAGCAAACTGATCTGGACAATACCCTATTGGAGGAGCAGACCGGCTAAACTGCTGTAAACCATTTAATATCCAGTATACTCCCGATTCTTTGCTCCCTAAAGACTGGCCTAACCCTCATTCCTATCTGTGGGTTTATAGTCGAGTCGAGAACGTGTAGTAATCCACCATCAACGCCTTCGAATTTTACGAAGACCCATGTTACTGGCGGGTTAGCAGGCTTCCCCTCTATGTTGATGAGGGAGCGTGTGTAGGTGACTATCCGCCCCTCCTCTCCAATTATCTGATACTCTTTAATCGGCCTATAGCATTTCAGACAATAGGCCCTGGGCGGTATTATCATGTGATTGCATGCGCTGCATTTGCTTGCAATCAGCCTGCCAAGCCTCAACCCCTCTAGGAATCTTGAGAGGGCTACACCTGCAGGGTATTCGTAAAAGCTCTCGATACTCATCAAGCACCACCCTCAACCGGTGCAAAATACTCTATGTCTAGAATGCTGCCAACCCTTTCCTCTGGCTTTCTCCAAACAGGCTTCACACGCATCCCAACATGGACTTTTTCCGGGTCAACTCCGTAAACCTTGTGAAGCATCCCCGCGGCGTGTAGAACAGTTCTGGACGAGTTCACCGCCTTCACGGTGCCGTCGAACCAGATCACAGCGACGATTACGGGCTTCTCAAACCTGACCCTAGGGTCTGTCCCAATATATGATAGAGAGTAGGTTGATATGATTCCAGTCCCCGGGTGCTCAACCCATTTGTCTACGTCTTTAAAACACCACTCGCAGAAGATGCGGGGCGGTATCAACACACGCCCACAGTTTTCACATCTCGTACCAAGTATCTTGCCGTTTTTTAGACCCTCGAGAAAGCGTGAAAAAGCCGCCCCCGCAGAGTGTCTATACATGCATGCGATGTGCCAGTAGGTTAGGATGAGATTGTCGATCTGCCACTCCTCCACCTCCGTGTATCTCTTCTCCGTTGATGAGGCCCAGCCTTCCAGTCTTCCCAACTCTTTGTCGAGTCCATGCCTTTGTATGTACTTGGCCAAGTCTTCTGGTAGTTGCTGTAAATAGTTTGGCGAGAATCTTGAGGGCGTGGCCCTTGTCATGACCTGCACACCACCACTTGAGCGACCTGCATCAAGTCACCCCAAGCCTGCGCAACACCGACACACGCGTTCGGGACCTGTCTCTTACCCGCCCTCCCCGAGAGCTGCCAGTAGAGCTCAGCAACCTTCATAAGCCCTGCAGCCGCTATCGGGTTTCCGACGCCTAAGAGGCCGCCTGAAGGGCATGTGGGATAATCTCCATCCCTTTCTAACTGCCCCTCTGCCAATAGCTTGGGTGCGAGACCAGGCTTCCCCAGCAGAGCGTCTAGGTGGTGGAGCTCTTTGTAGGTGAAGGGGTCGTAGGGCTCGAATACATCGATCTCTTTGAGAGGGTTGGTTATCCCGGCCATCTTGTAGGCCTGCTGCGCCGCCAGGTAAACATAGTAGGGATATGCTAGGTCGCGGTTGGTCCAGAATTGGCTGTCTAGGCATGCGCCCACCCCCTCGATCCAAACAGGTGTGTCGGTTATCTTCTTGGCCTCTTCCTCCGAGGCGAAGACCAGGGCAACGGCTCCGTCTGACGATGGGCTGATGTCAAGCCTGTGCACAGGCCAAACCAGTACAGGCGACTTAAGGACGTCTTCGACGGTTATTTTAGCTCCCAGCTGGGCGTATGGATGGTCTAGGGCGTTACCCTTATTCTTGACCGCGACGCGGGCTATTAGCTCCTTAGACAGTTTATGCGCCTCCATGTAGCGGCGCATCTCTAATGCGAATATCCATATCAGGTTTGGGCCGAGAGGCTGTTCTATAACGGGGTCAAAGATTGTCTTGAAGAGGGGCTGGGCGTGAGGGTATGGGTGGCTCATCTTCTCCCACGCCACGACCAAAACTCTTTTGAAGGCTCCTGACGCAACATGCCACCAGCCAGCAACAGCCACACCCACCCCTGTCCCGCCGCCGACAAAGACCCTAGAATAGGGCTTTCCATACGCGCCAGATGGCTCAACCCCGACGAGCCCCTTATGATGATATCCGTCGAATGCGTCAGGCGCCGACCCAGACACCACGGCGTCAATGTCTTTGAACTCGAGCCCACAATCATCCAAGCTCTTCCTAGCGGCTTCGAATACCATTTCTTGGGGCGTCATCGGCAGCATTGAGCGGAAATACGTCATCCCCGCCCCAACGATAGCTACTCTTTTCCTCAACTTGTCACACCTCCACACTCAGCATCACAGCCGCGCCCCCATCTACAACCTCACCATCAGGAGAGGCTACCAGGCATGACTCCCACCTACCAGTCCTCAACAGGTTGACAGACTGGACCAGCCTCTGGAGCCCTGCAGCGTTTAACGGATAACCCATTCCGATACACCCGCCCGAAGGATTCACCGGCAGATGACCGTCTATGTTAAAACCGCCATCCCGCAGAGTCTTGCATACACTCTCCCTAACGAGGCCTAGTGCGTCTAATACCATCAGCTCGCTATGGGCGAAAGGCTCCGAGATCTCTAAGAAATCAAATCGCCTGCGCCTCGTCTGCTTAAAAGCCATGTCTATCGCGGCTCTCGCCCACCGTGATTGGCCCCACGCCTTTAAAGAAAAGTCTAGCGAATGGCTACCCACGGCATATCCGAAAGCCTCAACCCGCACCTTCCCCAGACCCTTCTCCGTAGTCAGCAGGATGACTGCAGCATAGTCGCAGGGCACCGCGACATGACCCCTTCTCAACGGCTCAGATACAACCTCCGTGCTCTCAACCTCCTCGACAGACGTATTTTCAGCAAACGCCGCTGAAGGGTTTCTAAGAGCATTCCTCTTATTCTTAACGACGACTAGGGAAAGGTCGCGAACCTCGCACCCAGAGTTTATAAGAAATGCACGTGCGTCCAGCGCGGCGACGGTATAGAGATGAGGGGTGAGTGGTCTGATAACGTATGGGTCGAAAGAGTTTAAAACGATTTCGGGGTAGTTTAGAATATTTGAGGCCCTGGCATAGGCCGTCACTAAGATGGTTCTGAAATGCCCCGTCTTTAAAAGCATACATCCATGGATAAACGCGTTCAAGGCGTCATTAGAGACAAGCGTGTTAAACTTCAAGCGCCCGCCCACCTGGTCAGGCGTGTACGAATCAGTAATACTCACACCCTCATAGAAATCCATGCCGCTGGAAACCACCCCGTCCACGTCTGCAGGTGTAATCCCAGCGTCAAAGTAGGCTTTCACCGCGGCGTTGTACAGCATCTCTCTGAAATCCATGCCGTCGTAGCTGGGTTTGCAGGGGATTTCACCGACACCAGCAATCCATATGTCCATCCCAACACCCCTAGTAGGATTTTGGCAATCCCAAGACATGTCGGCCGATATAGCTGAGCACAAGCTCGTTAGTGACTGGTGCGGTTATGAAGAGTCTTATGACTGGATAGAACGTGATAATGTCTGTGTCTAAGTCGTAGGCGTTGCCTCCGAAGGTCTGCATAGCTATCTCAAAGGCCTCCAAACCGGCCTCGGAGGCAACAAGCTTAGCCATGTTTGCCTCAGCCCCCACCTTTCCCCCACCGTCGAATAGTCTGGCCGCATGATAGTTCAGAGACCTGGCAGCCTCTAGATGCGCCTTGGCACGTGCCATCCTAAACTGAAGACCTTGGTAAGACCCTATAGGCCTATCAAAGACAACCCTCTGCTTAGCATACTCGACAGCCCTCTTAAGGACGTGATCCCCTAAACCTATACTACAGGCCGCTATCAACATCCTCTCTACATTAAGACAATCGAAGAGATAATTGACCCCCTTATCTGCCTGCCCTATCAGATTCTCATCGCCCAGCTCAACACTATCAAAGTAAACAGTATACTGAGTTTCTGGAGAATATAGTTCGATGTTAAGCGCCTCGAACGATATTCCGCTCGTGTTCGTCTCCACAACAAACAACGATATCCCGTCCTTCTTATCCTCAACATCCTCATATCTTTTCGTCCTAGCTACTATCAGCAGGTAGTCTGACTCGCGTGCACCTGTAATGAATGTTTTCTGCCCGTTGAGGATGTAGCCGCCGTTTCTCCTTTTTGCAAAGGTTCTTATCCGCCAAGTATTCGAGCCGGCCTCGGACTCGGTGATGCAAAAACTTATCTTCTTTCCCTGCTCACATGTAGGTCTAACAAACTTTTCAAATTGCTGCTCAGTCCCATATCTAGCGATCACCGTCCTAGAGAGATGCGTCGTCAAAAATTGGAGAAGGGGCAGCCCAGCCCTCGCTAGGCCTTCCTGAACAAGAACGGCCTCTAAGAGCCCTGTTCCCGAAATTTTTTTAACACCTACGCTTGTTAGATTTGTTTTTAAAAGCTCTCCCCACAACAAGTCTGGACGCTTCTTCTCACGGGCACAACGCAACCAATAATCCCGACCAACAATCGTACCTATTCTTTCAGCTGTTTTAAGAATTAATGCCTCTTCTTCGGAGAGCATGTGATTAGAAAGGCTCAGAGATAATTAAACATTAAAACAATATCGCTAGTGGCGAGTTCATACTGGGGATGAAGTACTTCTCAGCCTAGAGAGGAGTAAATACAGCCGTCCAGAATAAAAGCCCCTTCTCAAACAGCTGCGGCTCAAAGCCTTTCTCCCTGAGGAGAGGAATGATCTCTGACGGCTCCGTGCCGTGTCCCAGCATCCTCGACGCTATTGGCTCATAAACCATGAGTAGGCCGTCTTGCTTTAACTTACGTCTAACCCGACTAAGCGCCTCCGCCCTATCACCTATATGGTGGAGGCTCAACATGAAGACAGCCCTGTCAATAGAGTTGTCGGGTATTCCATCCAACTCCTCGGCCCTTGTCCTAATCGTTAATATGTTTTTTACACCGAGCCTATCGGCCCTCTGCCTTAGTCTCCATAGATATTTGTCGGAGACGTCTACCGCATAAATGAGGCCCCTATCACCTACTATCGACGCGGCGGGAAGGGAGAGGAAGCCAGTACCACATCCAATGTCCAGCAGAACATGCCCCTCCCTCAACCGCATAGCCCTTAACAGCTTGTAAGGGTCGTGAATTAGCTTTCTCAGGCGCATTTCTAGGAAAAGACCCTCGAGCACAGATTGAGTATTACTCACGCTGGAGCATAGGCAGGATTTTCTCAAAGTAGTCAAGCGATTCAGGGTTGATCAGCGCATCCCTGTTTATAACCCTTCTCCCATTTATGATGTTTGAAACCGCAATCTCAACCTTCTTCATGTTAAAAGTATACGGTATGTCTGGAGCCTCTAAAATGATGTCGGGGACGTGTCGAGGCGAGACCTTCTCCCTCAGCTCCCTCCTAATTCTATCTTTGAGCTCCTCAGTCAAAGAATATCCCTCCACCATTTTGACGAAAAGTATTATTCTCTGGTCGCCTTTCCAGTTCTGCCCAACCGCCAGGCTATCAGCTATCTCCCTAAATTTCTCAACTACACCGTATATCTCGGCGGTCCCAATCCTAACTCCAGACCGCTTAATCACCGCGTCAGACCTGCCCAGGAAAGTAATTCCACCCGTGTCGCTGTGGAATATGACGTAGTCGCCATGCCTCCACACCCTCTTATGAGTATAGAACCTGAAATATGCGTCAAGATACTTCTCATTGTCTGGATCGTTGAGGAAGTAAAGCGGCATAGAGGGGGCTGGAGCCTCGCACACAAGCTCCCCCTCCCTATCATAAACCGGGTTACCATGCTCGTCGTAACACTTTATCTTCATGCCTAAAGCAGGTGATTGGAGTTGTCCCGCATAGACTGGTAGCGTCGGGCTACCTATGGCGAAGCAGCCATTGATATCAGTGCCGCCTGATATAGAGTTGAAGTGGTGGTCTCTCTTAACCTCCTCATATACCCACTTAAACCCGTCTGCGGATAGGGGGGAACCGGTCTGCGATATCTCCCGCAGCGTTGTGAGGTCGAAGCTTCTCCGAGGCGACGCATTCAGACCCCTGAGATAATTGATGTAGCTTGCACTGCATCCGAATATTGAGACTCCATACTCGTCGATTAGGAGCCACATTCTTCTCCAGTCAGGATAGTTTGGGTCGCCGTCATAAAGCAGCAATGTAGCCCCTGTAGCGAGAGAAGTCATCAGCCAGTTCCACATCATCCAGCTAGTAGAGGTTATGTACGTGATAGTGTCAGTCGGCTTTAGGTCTGTGTGTATAATAAGCTCCTTCAAGTGGTTGACAAGTATCCCTGCAACAGACTGTACTAGGCATTTAGGCTTGCCTGTAGTTCCCGAGGTAAACATTATGTATATGGGGGCTGAGGAGGGAACCTGCTTAAATGAGAATCCGTCTCCAAGTTTGATGAAGTCGCTGTAGAGAACGGCATTCTCTATCATATCTATCTCAGGGTTCTCCTCAAGGTATGGTACAACAATCACTCGTCTTATAGACGGTATGTTGTTGACAATCTTCCTCACCCTCTCCAAGACATTATACCTTCTACCTTTGTAGAAATATCCATCTACCGTGATGAGTACTTTGGGCGAAACCTGTCCAAACCTGTCGACAACCGCTTCAGCCCCTATCTCTGTGCCTGTAGATGACCATGTTCCCCCCAGCGAGGCAGTCGCAAGCATGCCTACACACGCTTCAACAGTGTTAGGAATATATCCACAGACCCTGTCACCTTCTCCAACCCCAATATCCTGTAAACCTTCAGCAAATCCCACCACTTCGCGGTATAGGTCGAGATAAGACATCCTTCTTGAGAGCCCGTCTTCTCTAACAGCTATGATGGCCGTTTTTCCGTCTCTTACCCGGAGAAGGTTTTCGGCGAAGTTGAGCCTCGCACCTATAAACCATGAGGCCCCGGGAAACTTGCTTAAATCGTCAACAACTTGCTCGTATGGCTTAGAGGCCCTGATCCCGACAAAGCTCCAGACCGCATCCCAGAACTCAGGTATATTTTCAATGGACCAATTGTAAAGTTTAAAATACGCGTATTTTTCAAGCGGGTCTATTCCAAGGCCTTTCTCTCCATCGACATATTCGATGAACCGCGTCATGTTGGATTTTTCTATTACTTCGGTCGAAGGCTCCCAAAGAAGCAAGGCCTACAAAACATACGTGGCAACTACCTATAAATTTTTTATACAGATTTAAAAAGCCCTCTCCTCACCAATTTATCGCGAGAACTGCGGCTGCAAAAAGACATCATAGGTCCTGACATTTCCCAACCTCTGGACTGGCGCGAGGGATCTCTTAGTGGTCAGAGGCCGAGGGCTAAGGCTATGTGGCCACCAGCACGGTCGCGACCCGCTAAACCGGCTACTAGTCAGCAGCCATGGTGCTCTCTGCGTTAAACTCTGCATCTGTTTTAGCCGCTCCAGTATAAACCCTATGGCCCACATGGTATATGAGCTCATCTCTGTACATGTATTTTCTGCAAGTATGGCACCAGTAAAACTCCACTCCCTCGAGGCCTGATACGCCCAGCTCGGCCAAACCGAAGAACTCGCAGGGGTCTTCATTGCCAAATCTTACTCTGTCGTAATTTAAGCTGGCTGGGTTTGAGCACGTTCCAACCCCCTCGATGAGGGGGTAGGGGAGAAAGTGTATACAGTCACGGCATTGAAATTCCATTCTAGTCACATAGTTTAAACGATGTATGGCTCTATAACATTATCACATTAATGGATTTTGTCCAATATTGTTTACAGTCCTAAACTCAAAGGATGGTAGGATCAGTTTTACGCCACATAGTTCGTCAAGCTTCCTCAAAAGACCGGCCAGCCTCTCGTCTTTGACTAACTGCTCCACATTTCTAACAAGCCTCAGCGTGGTGAGGAGCTTTCGCAACACGCGCGGCCCAAACGGTGTCATCCTAAGAGACTTGTAGAGAGCCATTCTTTCCTCAATGCTGAAGGTTTTCCCATAGTTTTCCTTGAAATAGGTCTCCATCTCAACGAGGAGGTGCTGTAGGCATTTCTCCTCACCGCTATAGCCGTAAAAACAGTTGCGGCAGTTTGGTGAAAAGACCTCCCTCATCGGCCCCTGTGGTCTTTTCCGGCTATACCTCACCCGGGCTATATGGTCGGCTTTTTTAAGCCTCTGCACTATCTTGTAGATGGCCGCGATGCTCAGGCCGTAGGGCCGCATCTTCACGTATATGTCCTCCACGGATGCGTATATCTCTGTGCAAAGGATGGACATGACTAGTTCCTCACTCCATGTGGGAATGCCTTGAAGTATAAGGTCTAAAGCCTCCACAAAATGCCTACTTCCAGCCTTCACAGTCTCACCGTCGATCAGCTTTCCACCGTCGAGCACTCTCGTTAGAATCTCTCTGCATTTTGCCTGGTCCAGGCCACTTACTTCCGCAACCATGTCGAGCGGGATATTTTCCCATCCCTTAGCGGAAGCTACATATAATGTGGACCAGATGGCTCGGACTGTCTCGTCTCTCCAGCTTTTCCTAACTATCCATAGAAAATTTCTTAGAGTCTTGAAGACCTCGTTTCTCTGAATGAGATAGGATGTTGGAGAAGTTTTTTGTTTTTGCAGACCAAGCAGGCGAATGAGGCTCTCTAGAATAATCTCCGCCTCAGTGCGGCTTGGAAAGAGAAGGAGCCTCTCATCAAACTCCTCAATCCTGTAAAGTGGCGAATATATGAATCGATCCTCGCTCCATGCCAATGGAGGATGTAAGGATAGAAGGGTCATCAACAGGTTAGCTTGGCCCTTGCCCCCCACACTAATTAGTTGGCCTTAAGACCTATATATTGCTTAGTGAAGCCCTACTCATATCCAGTATATTGTATATTGGAACAGGTAGAATATTTATTAGTGTATAATTATGCGGACTACTTCTGATTTGCTGGGCCTTGGTGGCTCAAACTTTGAAAATATTGCGTGAGCCGATTAACCTAGCCTTGTTCCGGAGACCGTTGGGGCGTGTATATGTTATACCTGAGAGGTGTAAGGAGTGTAGTTTTTGCTGGAGTTTCTGCCCCATGGATGTTCTCGAACGGTCTGACGAGTTCAATCCAAATGGATATAGGTATCCCAGAGTTAAGCCAGGGAAGGAAAACGACTGCGTCAACTGTAAGATGTGTAGCCTGATATGCCCTGAGCTAGCCATCTACACGGTTGAGGTGAGCTAGCCGCATGAGCAGCGGCTTGCCTAGGCCCGGTGTCCACTTCATGATGGGTAACTTCGCGTGCGTCGAGGCAGCTATACTGGCTGGATGCCGGTTCTTCGCAGGATACCCCATCACCCCATCCAGCGAGATTTTCGAGAGGGCCTGTGTAAGGTTTCCACAGGTCGGCGGGATAGCAGTCGAGATGGAGGACGAGATGGCGAGCGTGGCCGCCCTCATTGGCGCAGCCTATGCAGGTGCCAAGGCTATGACCGCCACGTCTGGCCCCGGCTTCAGCTTGATGATGGAGAACATAGGATTGGCATTTATAATGGAGGCTCCGATAGTGATCGTCAACGTTCAGAGGGCTGGGCCCAGCACCGGAATCCCGACCCTCATAGGGCAGGGTGATGTTATGCAGGCTAGGTGGGGTTCTCACGGAGATATCGAGACAGTGGTTTACTCACCCAGCAGCGTCCAGGAGTTCTTCGACCTAACAATTAAGGCCTTCAACACGGCGGAAAGGCTCCGAACACCAGTCATCGTGCTGGCTGACCAGCTAGTGGGGCTGATGTGGGAGAAAGTAGTCATTCCCACGGCTGAGGATGTCGAGGTGGTGGAGAGGAAAATTATGGACCCACGGCTCCTCTCCACGAGGCCGCCATTCGACTACTCTGTAGACGTAAATCCGATGCCTATAGTGGGGACGGGCTGCAGAGTTAACATTGACAGCCTCACCCACGATGAGAGAGGATACCCGACCACGTCCCAGGAGATTTCTGATAAAATGCTGCGATACCTGCTTGGCAAGATTAGGAACCATGCTCGTGAGCTGTGGATGTATAAAGAGTTCATGACCGATGACGCCGAGGTGGTTGTGGTTGCCTACGGATCTACGGCTAGGTCGTCCTTGAATGCTATTAAGCAGGCCCGCGCACGGGGGATTAAGGCCGGACTGCTTCAGCTCATCACTCTATGGCCCTTCCCGAGCGACGTGATAGAGAGACTAAGCCAACGCGTCAACGCCCTCGTAGTCCCTGAGATAAACTTCGGACAGCTTGTACACCCAGTAAGAGAATACGCCAAATGCCCTGTCATCAATGTTAACTGGGCTCCAGGCAGCCTGATAGAGCCGCACGTCATCTTAGACGCTGTGGAGGTGGCTGCAGCGTGACCCAGGTAGTTAAGGCTCAGCGTCACCCCAGAGATAGTCTGCTGCGAAGTGAGAGGCTTCCACATATCTGGTGCCCAGGATGCGGCATCGGCATAGTCATGGCCGCCTATGCGGACGCCATCGAGGCCTCAGGTATTCCGCCTGAGAAGCACGTCTGTATCTCCGGTATAGGCTGTACTGGAAGGGTTTCCGGCTACATGCGCCTCGACTCTTTCCACACGACGCATGGCCGTGCTATAGCTTTCGCCACGGGCCTATCTCTTGTGAGACCAGACCTAGAGGTCACCGTCATCTCGGGTGATGGAGACATCTGCACCATAGGCGGGAACCATTTGATACACGCTGCCAGGAGAAACGTCGACATCAACGTGATAATGGTTAACAACTTTAACTATGGGATGACTGGCGGCCAGCATGGAGGCACCACACCCCTCGGAGCAAAGACATATACGTCGCCTTACGGCAACTTTGAAGCCCCATTCAACATGCCTTACCTAGTGGCTGCTGCGGGAGCCTCCTTCGTGGCTAGATGGACAACGCTACACGTGAGGCAGCTGATTAATGCAATAAAGCGTATGATGAGTGTGGAAGGCTTCGCGTTTATCGAGGTCATATCGCCCTGTCCCCCCACGTTCGGCGAGTTCAACAACTTCCCCGAGGCTATCGATATGATGGAGTATTTCAGAAAGTATTCGGTTGTGGACCACAACGCCGATCTCAGCAAGATTGATATACGTCTCCAGGGCGAGCCACTGGTTGTCGGGAACTTCGTTGACAGGAGGAGGCCGAGCTACCAGGAGCTTGTGCAGGAAACTATCAGAAAGGCCTCTGGGAGGGGGGAGAGCGTTTGAGACGTGAGATTAGAATCACTGGGCTGGGAGGCCAAGGAGCAATAACGGCTGGCCACATACTCGGAAGGGCCGCGGCAATATACGGAGGCAAGGAATCGGTGGTGACTGAGGGGTATAGCCCATACATAACGGGAGGCTGGTCAAGGGCTGACGTAATAATCTCTGACGAACCCATAGACTACCCGCTCATCACCAAGCTAGACGTGTTAGCCACAATGTATGATGAAGGCTTTGTACAAAACCTCAGACATGTCAAGCGCGGCGGAGTAATAATAACCGTGAAAGAGCTCGTCAAACATGCTTCACAAGACCACAAGGTTTTGCCCATACCCGCCATCGAGGTGGCTGAGCGTCTGGGGAGGAGGATAGTTGCCAATATCGTGATACTCGGAGCCATAGTGGCTGTCCTGGGTACACCCCCCCTAGAGTCGGTTGAAAAGGCGCTGGCCGACAGGTTTCCAAAAGCGGTCGATCTTAACCGCAAAGCGGTCCAACAAGGATTCAGCATAGCCTCTGAGCTGCTTGCTAGCGTAGACGTTTTGGAGGGAGGGTGATGGGGATGGTAGAGGCTGTTCTGGTTATAGGCGGTGGGATTGCTGGGGTCCAGGCATCACTCGACCTGGCTAAGGCAGGCGCCAAGGTCTACCTTGTTGAAAAAAGCCCCGTGATAGGGGGGAGGATGGCGGCGCTTGATAAGAACTTCCCCACCATGGATTGTTCGATCTGCATAGAGGCTCCCAAGCTAAGCGAGGTGATGCAGAACAAAAACATTAAGGTCTTAACGCTGGCCGAGGTCGTTGAGGTTAGAGGCGAGGCCGGAAACTTTCACGTAAAGGTTGTCCAGAAGCCCCGATACGTCACAGATGAGTGTACGAGGTGCGGTGACTGCGTACCCGTCTGCCCAGTCATACTGAAGAACGAGTTTGACGTGGGGATGGGTGCGAGGAAGGCCATCTACCTCCCCTTCGACCAGGCCGAGCCGGGAACATACGTAATAGATATTGAGAACTGTTTGAACAAGCCGCCCAACTATCTACCCTGCAACAGATGCGTCGAGGCATGCGGGCCAAAATGCATAGATTTCGAGATGAGAGAGAAAATCCATGAACTAAATGTGGGCGCCATAATAGTTGCAGCCGGTTCAGACCTCTTCGACGCCTCGCTAATTCCTGAGTTCAGCTACGGGAGACATCCCGACATCCTCACGGCAATGGAGCTTGAAAGACTTCTACAGTCTAGTGGCCCGTCGAGGGGCGAGGTTATAAGACCTAGCAACGATAAGCATCCCGAAAGGGTGGCGTTCATCCTCTGTGTGGGGGCTCGCGACAAAAGGTTCTACGGCTTCTGTAGCAGGGTCTGCTGCATGTATAGCATTAAGGAGGCGTTACAGCTCGTCGACCATGGAATCAAGGATGTCACCATATTCTACATGGACATAAGGGCTTATGGGAAAGGTTTCGACGAGATGTTTGAAAGGGCCAAGAGGAGCGGTGTAAGGTTTGTGCGGAGTAGGCCTGGAAGAGTTATTCCCAACGGTGATGGCATAGACGTTCTCTATGAGGACACGACTTCTGGAGAGTTAAGGAAAGAGACTTTCGACATGGTTGTTCTTTCAACGGCTCTCGTGCCATCGGAGGAGTTGAGCAGGTTGGCTAGAACATTGGGGATAGAGGTAGGCGAAGACGGCTTCATCAAGTCGTATGAAATAGACGGAGACTTCGTCGGGACATCGAGGAAGGGAATATACGTCTGTGGATGCGCAAGCGGTCCTAAAGACATTCCCGACAGCGTGACAGAGGCCGGTGCTGCTGCCGCGAAGGCGCTAACCCACCTGACTTCAAGGTCGGTGGAACCTGAAGTTTTTGAGGAGACCATAGACGCCTCAGGGGAGCCCCGGGTCGGGGTCTTCATCTGCCACTGCGGCTCCAATATAGCGGGAGTAGTTGATATAAAAACAGCCGTCGAACAGTCCAAGAGACTACCCTACGTAGTGCATGTAGAGGACCAGAAATTCTCCTGCTCTGGGGCGGGTACGAAGCATATCGAGAATGTGATAAGGGAGAAGAGGCTTAACAGGGTTGTTGTGGCGGCCTGCTCGCCGAAGACTCATAGCCCAACTTTCATGAGGGCCTGTGCTAGGGCCGGGCTTAACCCATACCTCCTGGAGATGGCTAACATACGCAACCTCAACTCATGGGTTCACAAAAACCAGCCTGTAGATGCTACTAGGAAAGCCTTAGACCTCATCTCGATGGCGGTTGCCAAGGCGGTCTTACAAAACCCAATGACCAAGCTATCAACCCCCGTACTGCAGAAAGCCCTGGTCATAGGTGGGGGCGTGGCTGGGATGACCGCCGCCACGGCCCTCGCAGAGATGGGGTTCGAGACCCATCTAGTTGAGAAGGAGCATGAGCTGGGCGGCCTTCTCAGATACTTCAGAGAAATTGCTCCATCCGGCCTGGATGCTCAGCGCCTCTTGCAATGGAAGATAAGACAGCTGGAGAGGTCAGGCGCCAAGGTTCATCTGGGTACAGAGGTAACCGAGGTAACGGGTTTCGTCGGGAACTATCATGTGACGCTGTCTAACGGAGAGGAGCTCGATGTAGGCGCCATAATATTGGCCACGGGGGGTAAGGCCCATGAGCCAAGCTGGCCCAAAATAGAAACCGATAGACCAAAGGTCGCAACACTGCTCAGATACGAGACGGACGGCATTCCAGAAGACGCTAGGGACATAGTCTTCATAGGATGTGTGGGCTCGAGAAACATGAGCAGGGGCTGCTCAAGATATTGCTGCCAAACCATCATCTACCACGCCCTCAAGCTTAGGAGAGATGGAAAGAACGTTTCAGTAGTTGTCAAAGATGTCAGGACCTATAGCAGGGGGGCTGAGGAGCTGTATAGAAAAGCCTGCGAAGAGGGTGTGAGGTTTATCAGGGTGGGGGCAGAGAAACCGATTGAAGAACTTGTTCAAATAGGCGATGGAGGCATAACGGTGCGAGACATCACAATTGGAGAGACTCTAAACATACCCGCAGACTATGTCATACTGGCCACGGCCCTAGACCCGCCGGGAGAGATAGCGGCGGCCCAGCAGCTCAGGGTCGCCAAGGACTCGGAGGGATTCTTCCTCGAACTCCACCCAAAGCTGGGGCCTGTTGAATCAATAACACAAGGCGTCTTCCTCGCAGGCGTCGCCCAAGGGCCTAAGGATATTAGGGAGAGCATTTCGCAGGGATTAGCTGCAGCCGCGAAGGCAGCTGCACTGCTCACATCGCCACAGCTTGAGAAAGAGCCCCTAATCCCAGTCATAAATCTGCAAAAATGCACAAAATGTATGAGGTGCGCCCAAGTCTGCCCGTATGGTGCGATTAGGGGCGAGCTGAGGAAATGGATAGAGATTATACCAGGCCTCTGCCAGGGATGCGGCGCATGCGTTGCTGAGTGCAATGTTGAAGGAGCTATAACGATGCCGGGATTCACGGACGAGCAATTGATGGCGCAGATAGACGCGGCGTTAGCCGAAAACCCGGAGGAGAAGGCGATAGTCTTCGCATGCAACTGGTGTAGCTACGCCGGCGCAGACTTGGCCGGAATCCTCAAGATACAGTATCCGCCGACATGCAGGGTTATACGGACGATGTGCTCTGCGAGGGTCTCCCAGAAGCTTATTTTACACGCATTCGAGAAAGGCGCCGGCGCCGTCTTCGTTACTGGTTGCTGGCCACAAGACTGCCACTACAACTATGCCAACCTCAACACAAAGAGACGCTACGAGCAGCGCTGGCTCAAGATAATACAGGCCCGAGGCATAGACCCGAAGAGGCTCCAGCTGCACTGGATAAGCGCCGCCGAGGCTAAGAGGTTTGCAGAAAAAATGACAGAGGCCCACGAGGTTGTAATGAGCTTGAAGAAGGAGAAGATGCAGGTGAGTGGCTAAATGTACCAAAGCCTTCTAGAACTCTTCAATGACAGAGAGGCCGCCGAAAGTATCACAGCCTGCTTCCAGTGCGGAGCATGCACGGCGGCCTGTCCCCTTAACGTCTTCAACGGTCCCAAATTAAGTCCGAGACAGTTTATCCGAAGATTACAACTGGGTCTTCCCGTAAACATTGACCCGTACCTTTGCATGATGTGTAGAGCATGTGAATCAGTATGTCCACGAAATGTTAAAGTCACAAAACTAATTCAAGAGTTGAGGAAAATCTGGTTTAAGAACAACAGAACACCTACACCCCTCACCCAAGCGCTCTGGAAGATCTATGAGGACGGAAACCCGTGGGGATACCCGTCACGGACGCGAGGTCAATGGCTCGACAAGTTAGACTCAAACATAGTGAAGAAGAGAAGCGATACACTCCTCTACATTGGATGCGTATCATCCTACGATATACGTCTTCAGAGAATATCAACTGCCATCGCAAAACTCTTACTTAAAGCGGGGGTTGATTTCACAGTTCTCGGAGACGAAGAGAGATGCTGTGGAGACCCGGTATATCATGCTGGCGAGACAGACTTCTTGGAAGAGCTGGTCAGCGAAAACATGGCCAAATTCAACTCCCTAGGCATCAGAAGAATAGTAGCTCTCTCCCCCCACTGCTACACCATGTTCCGAGACATCTACCCCAGGTATGGAGGGGATTATGAGGTCCTCCACTACACGGAGTATCTCGCAGAACTCATAGATACTGGAAAACTATCAATTGATGCGCGGTTAGAGGCGAGAGTGACCTATCACGACCCATGCTATTTAGGCAGATATTCGAAGATATACGAGCAGCCCCGGAGACTAATAGAGAGTGTCAAGGGGCTTTCATTCTCTGAGATGAGCCTATCAAAAGAACTCTCTCTCTGCTGCGGCGGAGGAGGAGGTCGGATACTGATGGAGTCAAAGCCCGAGGAGAGACCCTCAAACATTCGGGTAAAACAAGCGGTCGAGACAGGGGCAGAAATCCTGATAACCTCATGCCCCTACTGTATAATAAACTTCGAAGACTCCGCAAAGGTCCAGAAAACCCCCCTCAAGATAATGGATGTTGCAGAGCTTCTACAAGCCGCGGCAGGTGGCCAAGATGGGTGAGATATGGTCTTTCGTGGAAGCAGGGCCCGAGGGGATCGAAGACGTATCATTGGAGATAATCGGTAAAGCGGCTGAACTTGGGGCCCAGAGCAACATGGGAACTGCAGCAGTCCTAACAGGCTGGGGGGTGGAAGAAATCGTCAAAGAAGTCTCAAGATACCCGGTCGATAAGGTATACTATATTGAACATGGTGAGCTGGCCGTTTACGACCCGGCTAAACACGCCAAGGCCCTACACCAACTGGTTGAAAAGGAGAAACCCGAGATAGTCCTCTTCGGCGCAACCTACAATGGAGTTGACATAGCCGCCAGACTGGCCATTAGGACTGGAGCGGGCCTAATCGCACACGTAACATATCTCGGGATAGACCCCACAGACGGCATGCTAGTAGGACATGTTCCAGGCTTTGGCGGAAGCATCGTAGCAGTCTGCAAATGCAGGCCAGGAGTCCTACAGATAGCTACGGTCAGGCCGGGTGTTTTCGAGAAACCAAACCCCACAGGACGTGAGGCGGAGATCCAAAGGTTTAGCCCAGAGCTCCATCCGACGGATGGATGGAAAGTCGTCGAGAGGAGTGTAGCGAAGGTAGTCGACATTACGAGGGCTGAAAAAGTCATTGTGGCCGGGATGGGGACCGGCGGAGACCTATCCCTCGCCAAGAAGCTAGCCGAGAAGCTAGGCGCACAGCTGGCCGTAACTAGGCCTCTCGCAGACCTAGGGCTCGCGCCCAGAGACGTCCAAGTGGGCTCCACAGGAGTCAGTCTAAGATCCAAGATAGCTTTAATCCTAGGCGTCAGCGGGGCATCACACTTCGTCTCAGGAATACGCGACGTGAAAACAGTAATCTCGATCAACATCGACAGAAACGCGCCGATATTCCAGTTCTCTGACTACTGTGTGGAGGCAGACCTCTTCAAATTAGTTCCAAGGATTATTGAGGAGCTTGAGAAGGAAGGTGGATGAAATGGACATAGTCGTGTGTGTTAAGGTTGTTCCAAAGGTTGAGCAAGTTAGGTTTGACCCCATAACCAAAACGGTAGACAGGGCATCAGCTGAGAATGAGCTGAATGACGCCGACAAAAACGCCCTCGAAGCAGCGCTACAACTAAAAGACAGGTATGGCGGGAGGGTCACAGTATTGTCGATGGGGCCGCCACTCTTCGAGCCTTTCCTAAAGCTGTGCGTGGCTATGGGTGCTGACGACGCGATACTCCTCTCCGACAAGGCCTTCGCAGGTGCAGACACCTACGCAACATCATACGTCTTAGCCCAGGCCATAAAGAGGCTAAACCCAGACATAATACTCTGCGGCGAAAGCACCTCCGACTCAGGGACCGCGCAAGTCCCTCCACAGATAGCAGAGTGGCTCGGATACCAGAACATCTCCTACGTATCACACATCAGCATAGAGGATAGAGCCGTAGTAGCTAAACGCACGGTAAAAGGCGGATACGAAGTGGTGAAGGTACC